>WJLZ01000154.1 GCA_014728215.1 Chitinivibrionales bacterium | reverse complement strand
GGATATGGCATATCACGGTGAAGAAGTTATCATAGCAAAAAATAATCTTCCCATTGCCGATCTGGTTGCTCACAAACCATCGGGAAAGCGCAAAATGGGTTGTATGCGCGGGAAAATTGAAATTCCGCCTGATTTCAATGAAGAAACTGAAGAAATCAATTCGATGTTCTACGGACAGGGCAATGAAAATAATACTTGATACCCATATCTTTCTCTGGTGCCTGGGAGAGCCGGAAAAAATTCCAAAGGATAAACAGTTTGAAATAGAAACATTGTCGAACATTGTATACGTAAGTTCAGTCTCCATCGCGGAATTGATGATTAAATCATCGATTGGGAAATTGAAAGTAGATTACAATCCGGTGGAGATAGCGCGTGAATCGGGTTTCGAACTGCTCGATTTTGCGGCCGAAGACGCGCTATTGCTCAAAAACCTTCCATTCCATCACAAGGACCCTTTTGACCGGATGCTTATTGCGCAAAGTCTGAATAAAAATATCCCGATATACACTGATGACGGCAAATTCAGGCTCTACAACTGCAGGTTGATATAGCCGGTTTGACTGGAAAGGCATTTTAATTTTTCGGTGCAGGTCTGATGCCGGGAAAAAAAATCTTGACTGGTACTCAATACCCGGCCGGCTCGATATCCCGCAACCCATTGCCCGCTGTCACCTTTTGTTCATCAGGACGGCGGAATATCTTCGCACGCTGATATACGTCTGAGCTGTTCTGTTACGGCAAATTCGACTTGTGCAGCCGCTTTTTCAGGTTATTGCCCTTTAAGGTAAGGCTATACATTTGCCGGGGACTGCGGGGGGACTCCGGATTGCTCATGGCTATGAGGCCGCAGCTTAAGGCAGGCTTTAAATATGAATAGAGAAAGCTCGGTCGATGAGACAGGTTGAGCATTTCCATGAGTTCCTTTGCAGAATATCGTTTCTTGCCCATGACCGTCAGCAAGGATTTTACTTGTTCGGTTGCTTGTTCGGTCAATGAGAGTGCGGCAAGCAAGGAGTAATGGATGATTCTCATGGTGAACCGGATAAACTCAGTGGAATTTCCGGAATTATTGCAGCTATTAATTGCGTTGTAGTGCTCTTTCCGGTTCTCGCTGATCAGGCTTTCAACAGGGATATACTTGAAAACAGTTTCCCATTTGCAAAGAATCCCTGTCTGCCGGAGCCGTCCTATCCTGCCGTTGCCGTCTTCGAACGGGTGAATAAATTCGAATTCATAGTGAAAGACTGCGTTTGTGATCAGTGGGTGTTCACTTGAGTGTGAGAGCCGGGTGAAGAGTTCATGTATAAGTTTGGGGGGGGTGCAATAAAAATGACTTCATCGCCACGATGGATACCGGCACTGCCGGAGCGGGACCGACCCGGCTGATCGACCAGACCGAGCATCATGGTTTTATGAGCTGCTAGGAGGTCTTCAATCGAGAAAAAGTTCCACTTGTCAATATTTTCATGGCTCTTAACGGCAATACGGTCCATCTTTGCTTTACCGGCAGGGAAGGCAGCGAGTTGAAATATTATGTTATCGACCCGTATAAATTGTGCAATGTAACCGCGACTTCTTCGAAACCATCACAAATGCTGAAATCATCGACATCGCCTCAGGTGTATCTGAAACCCAACCGGGATGCCGGCCGTTGCGCTGTGTCGTATCATGTCGATAAGGCATCGCACGTGAAGGCTGCCATATATGATGCCTCCGGTGCGCATATCAGCACATCGGTTCATTCGGCGCCTCAGGCCGGAAGTTACACAATGGACTTGGGCGGAAAACGGTTGTCGCAGGGCCTTTACCTGGTGCGTGTTGAGGTCGACGGTGCACAGGTAGTTAGCCGGAAATTGATTTTTTAACTTGTCCGCATAAACAGGCCGCGGTCAGGATAACAGGCGGCCTTTGAATGTGAGTCCCCTGAAATGCGATAGTGCATAAGCAGTATCGCATTTTTCAATTTTATGCGTGATGAGCAATTACGGCTCAGACTTTTATGATTTTTTATAACTTTCGTTATATCAATAAGTTATGGGTGTTGCATGTAATGCAATACCAATTTTGCTATCAAAATTTAGTAATGTATTCCATATATCCGCTACCATAATTGGCAATGCAATGCCAATAAATCCGCACTCTATTTGTATTGGAAAACTATTATGCCTGACAAGCAAGGACTCTGGTTTATCAAAAACTTACTGATGATGATGCTGTTTGCAGCAAATATTTTTTTAAAACTGATAATTGCAGCTTACGATAAAAATTGCATTTTTACGATTAATTATCAATATTAATATCATAGAAAAGCCATCTGGGCATAAAAACATGCGCTTAAAAATTGCCGTCTTCTGTTTTCTCGCTTTACTTCCGGTCCAATCCTTTTCATCTCCTGTTACTATACATATCGATTGCGCCCGGAAGGCAGGTGAGCTCACTCGTTTCTGGCGAAGCGCCGGTTTCGATCCGGCGTCACGGCTCCTCGATCCCGATTATAAACAGTACATGTCGTATATCGGTTCGATTCCCTGGGGCTCCTTTTACGTGCGGCCCCATTATCTGCTCGAATTGCTCAAAGGCGCCGGTTTACTGACCGAAGACCCATCATACAATTGGACACAGCTCGATGAAGCCGATGTTCGCTGCTGACGGCCGCTGCCCAACAAGGCAGCGTTTATCTGCAATTCAATCAATCAGCACCTGGTCCGCATTGTTGACAGCTTGGGAGTCGATTACCCGGTCCTCAGCAACGACAATGGATTCTGGGGAATATGGAACAACAGGACCCAGCTTGTGCGGTTCGGTGATGAAAACCGGTTTGCGCATATCAAGAAACCGTCGCACAATGCCGATCTCATTGAAGAGATCACCAATTTCTGCGGAGAGAAAAATATCACGCTTGGTCGCATTGAAGCATTAGGCGCGGTGAAGAAAGCCCGGTTGGGATAATACAACCAGTCCTCACGGGAGTACCAGTTTTTTGAGATCGACAAGCCGCTCGAAATAACGGCTTTGATCGGTAATGTATCGCTGAAAGACGGCTCTCCGATTGTCCATGCGCATATCACGCTTGCTGATGAAAGCGGCACTGCATACGGCGGTCACCTTGCGCCCGGCACCATCATTTTTGCCTGTGAACTCTTTGTGCGGGAGCTTAAAGGTGCGGAGTTGGTGCGGGGCCTTGATGAGACGACCGGATTGCCGTTGTGGAGAGAGTGAGTGGGGAAAACGACACGACGACACGACGACACGACGAGGGAAAACGAGCGCACGAATTCACGAGGTCACGAAGTGGCAATCGATACAATCAAAATCAAAAATTATTAATAGGCGATAATCAGCACAATCAGCGGAGTCGGCGTTCTATTATTTTTCTGGAGCTATGAAACGATCAGGTACAGCAGATCTTCCTTTACACGGCGGAACAGTTCCGACATGGCTTTCTGCGCGAATGACCGAACTGGGGCGGGAGATCGTTTCCGCTATTGTCTATGACTACGGACCATCGGCATTTTTATCCCGACTGAGCGATCCGTTCTGGTTTCAGGCGCTGGGGTGCGTGCTCGGGATGGACTGGCATTCATCGGGGATAACGACGTCGGTGATGGGCGCGCTCAAGCGGGGGCTCAATCCGGTTGCGCATGAACTGGGGATTTTTGTTTGCGGTGGACGGGGCAAGCATTCGCTGAAAACGCCGCAGGAGCTTATGGATTTGTCGGATCACCGGGGGCTCAATGGAACAGAGCTGGTGCATGCCTCAAAGCTGAGTGCCAAAGTCGATAATACCTGCGTGCAGGATGGCTTTGGGTTATATCTTCACTCTTTTATCGTCACCAAAGAGGGGGAGTGGGCGGTGGTGCAGCAGGGAATGAACCAAAAGACCGGCTGGGCCCGTCGGTACCACTGGCATTCACCGACCGTACGGACTTTTATTGACAATCCTCATACTGCCGTTATGGGAAAAAATATCGGCGCAATTACCAACCTCAGTGACAGCAGGGCAGCAGATAACCGCAACGGCATTGTCGAATTTTTAAGGCTCCACCCGGATAAACAGAAAAAGGAATTCCGTCACCTGGCAATGGCGCGGCCCCATCAGGTAACGCCGCGGCATGTGGATTCCAAACGACTGGGTGCGGTTCTGGCGTCGGCGTACGAAAAACAGTTTGAATCTTTTACCGATGCGCTTCTTCTCAAAGGGGTTGGTCCCCGAACGATCCAGTCCCTTGCCCTTGTAAGTGAAATAATTCACGGCGCTCCGCACCGCTTTGATGACCCCGCGCGATTTTCGTTCGCCCACGGCGGTAAGGACGGCGCACCCTTTCCCGTGCCGTTGAAAACCTATGATGAAAGTATCGGCGTACTCAAAAACGCAGTCAATAAAGCAAAGATCGGTCAAAGTGATCGGGCACGGGGATTGAAAAAACTGTCAAAACTTTCGTACTTTATCGAGAATAATTTCGCCCCCGGTGCAGACGTCAAAAAAGTGATCGCGCATGAGCGAAAACACTCGCATGAGTTTGGCGGGATGACTGTGAAAGGGCCCGTACAAGCGCCCCGGAAATCAAAAGCCGGCGCACAACAATTGTCTTTATTCGACTGATTATTTGTGGTGAGGGCAACAAAAGTGATTGTTTCTTCACGTGCTTTAATTTATATAATTACATACGGGGGCCAAAGCCCGATTATCCACCTTCTTTCAAGGAAACCACTATGAAACGATCAGGAGCTTTTCTTTCGATGCTTGCAGTAATTGTTTCTCTCCAGTGCTCTTCGGACAATCCCACCGACACCATGACTCCGGAAAAACTCGATAAGCTTTTCACCAGAGCAATTGCCGCAATCAAAGCCGATAACTGGCTGGACTATTCCGGTTGTTGCATAACTTCGGCTGATTTTGATATGAAAAAGAACAATGTAGGTCCCGAAAAAGCCCGGGACAGTTATCTGGGAGGAACGCTTAAACCTCAATTGCTCAAACAGCATCAGAACCAGTTTAACCGCGCCGTAAATAAAGAGGGCGATGTCGATTTTTCCAGGGCCGAATTCGTGTCGACCGGTGAAATGGTAAAGGAAGGAAGTATTAAAACGCTTATCAGCGGTACAATTCCCTATACGGTTTATGCCTTGAATCTTACCGTCGATAGTCAGGCTGTTTCGACAGCTCAAATGCATCCGCAGTTTGCAGTTACCCAATGGGACGGCGAGCCGAAGATTTTGCGGTTGGTGTTCAAGGAATGAGTTTATATATTCCTCTCTTCAGTCTATTCAAGGCATGCGATTAAATATTCTTTCTTTGTCTAACTTATTGATGTATAATAAATAACCATAAGAAGCTCTTGTAGCGCATCATAGAATACAGTCATATTGACATCATGATGCTTTTGTGCTATATTACGCATTACGAGAACAACGATAACTATCCGCTATTGCTTTCACTTTTGCCGGAATTGAGCAAATATAGAGCGTCTGTAGTCGTGATTCAACATACAGTTGCGCATGGTCTGTTTTGATCGAATCGAAAATTGTCTATAGTAACCACATTTCATGGAACAAAACGTTAAAAGAGTTCTCATTGCGCCTTTAGACTGGGGCCTCGGTCATGCAACCCGGTGTGTTCCAATAATCCGGGAACTTAAAAGAAGGGGGCATGATGTTGTCCTGGCCGCGCAGGGGAAGCCTGCCCGGGTATTGTCGTCCGAGTTCCCCGGAATCGAAATTGTACCGATAGTCAATTATGCCGTTTCCTATGCATCGCACCCCTGGTTGCTCTATCTGAAATTTCCCTGGTTACTTCTGAAGGTATTTCTTTGCGCTGCACGCGAAAACCGGCAACTTAACCATATCATTCATAAACACGATATTCATGTTGTCATTTCCGACAATCGGTTCGGTTGCCATTCAAAAAATGCCCGCTGTGTCTACATTTCTCATCAACTGACCGTCCTCATGCCAAAGGGCTTCTCTTTTCTTGAGCCCCTTTTCTGGTGGGGGCATCGACAGGTGACCAAAAAGTACGATGAACTCTGGATCCCTGATGTTCCCCAGAAAGAAAATCTGACCGGTGATCTGACCCGCAAGTATCCACTTCCGCTAAACAGCAGATTTATCGGTCTGCTGTCCCGATTTAACCGGCATACCATCGTGCAGGACCGTGTGGAAAACCTCGATTTGCTGGTCATGATTTCCGGCCCCGAACCCTCACGGTCCCAATTTGAAAAAGTTGTGCTTGCCCAACTGAAAAACTACCACGGCAGGGTCGTAATACTTGCCGGAGATCCCTCTCATACCTGTGGCCGGAAAGGATTAAATCCTGGAGTTATACTGAAACCCCATGCTTCTACGGAGGAAATAATTCAACTTCTTTTATCGGCAAAAGCAATCATCTGCCGTGGCGGTTACACAACTATTATGGAACTTGTGTCGCTCAACAAAAAGGCGGTATTGGTCCCGACGCCCGGACAGACAGAACAGCGGTACCTGTGTCAAAGGCTCCAGTCGATGGGGTACTGCGTTATGTATGATCAGAATGCCTTTAATCTTGAAAAGGCACTTGATAAGTTAAGCCGCATTTCAACACCCTGCTCTCTTATCCCGCCCTATAATTTACTGAATTCGGCAATAGATACACTCGTGTCCAAAATAGAACGCTAATGACGCTGATCATGCTGATATTCGCTGGTCAGAAAACTAAAAATTAAAAAAATACAGCGATAATCAGCCAAATTAGCGTCATCGGCGTTCAACAATCAAAATAATTGTATAACG
>WJLZ01000153.1 GCA_014728215.1 Chitinivibrionales bacterium | reverse complement strand
CTTTCAACGTTTAACCGTCAGCTCACCTCTTTTGGTCCAGCCCCCGTCCAACACCAAGTGACTTGGAATCGATCAGCTCCTCGACTTTTTCATCCCCATAGGCGTCGATATATTCTATTTTCAGATATATCATTGCATTATACGCGCCCGGCGCCACTTTCATTTCTTTGTCGTTAAGGCCATTCCAGTAGATTCCCAACCGCTTATCGCCTTTCCAGTCCTCTTTCCATTCATCGAGAACCAGATTATCGCCCTTTTCAGTTTTGCGGCTGTAGACCAGGTTGCCCGCAATATCGTAGATTTTGAAAGTACCGGTAATTTTCATTTCATCCCTGTTCCGCGGATTGGACGGCAAGGGGACGTCAATCACAAAGGCAGTGCCGCCGAATGTAAGCGCCCGCTTAGCAACTTCCCGGGAATTCTCGGAAACCAGTGTCTCCTTCTGAAACGTCTTGCTTGCATTGGGCGGGAAAGGATTGGGCCCCACGGAAACTTTCAGCTCCACCCCCTGGATTTCAACTCGCACCCGACGGTTGTTTTCGTTCTTCTGGATATTGCTTGTTTCGTCGATAATTTCGGTTCGATCATCGCTTACCTGTACATTCACCAGATGATCGGTGGTCAGATCCATGCCGTTAGTCATCTGGAATATGGCTTGATCACTCGATTTGGAGGTTTTGAAAAAATCGATCCCCTCAAACAGGTTATCTGCACGGACCATATCAGAATCCGACCCGTCCCACACATAGAATATCAACTGGGGCTCATCACCGCTCCGGTTTCCCAGTGTTCTGTCGAGTTTTTCACTGAAAGTGATTGTCACTTCATCTTTTTTCCGGTTGCTGATATCCTTGATTTCCTTAACGACTTTCCAGACTACCGGCGCGGCGCCGTCGGTGACCGTGTAGGTGCTGTCATCGATCTCATCGGCGTTTTTGATACGTAATGTGGGAGTCCATCCGGTCTGAGGCCTGCCGGTTTCGGTCGTATCGAGGGTCAAATAGAAAATCGTACTGTCGGAATCATCGCGGCCGATATCTGAAACCGTAAAGGAGACATTGATATCGCCGGACTCATACTTAACTTCAATGTCATCTAAATTATAATTATCGGGGAACACCACCGGTTTGTCAAAGTAGACATCAATCCGGTCTAAAAGCCCGTCAGCGTTAATGTCACGGGTATAGGAGTTTACTACAACAGCATCGGGTGCGATGACCGTGATACAGACCGTGTCTTTTGCATCCGACTTGTTTACGGCAGTAACAATAATGCAGCCCTGTTCGTTATACCGGACATTTTCGGTTGAATAGAACAGACTGGTACTCGGCCCGGGATTGATATCGTGCAGGGTCTCTGTTTTTTCCCAGGTGCCGTCGGTTTCGCCGATCCGGTTGCCCCACTGATCGTAGCCGACTGAGAAAAAGAGTTCGGCATCTTTATTTCTTGCATTCAATTCGATATTTTCAGGCGCCGCAAAGTTTAGAGGAGATTCTATAACTATGCTGTCGATTATTCCCGGCCAGAGGCGGAACGTTGGCGTGTGGGCCTCGAGATCGGTTGTGCCTCGTAATTTGACCCATATCTGGTGTTCATTCAACGGCGGTGCATTATACAACGTAAATTCGACTGTGTCCACACCGTTAATAAAGCATTCATCGGTTTTATTTGAATCGTCGGGCCGTATGCTGATTGGTGTATCGCCGCTGCCCACATCGACCGTGGGACCGGGCTTGCCCGATCCTTTGTCAAGAATATCCTGATAAGTCACCTGACCGTCGCCCTCACCCGGATAACACCAGATTCCCGGAATGAGACCGTCGGTGTTCTCAATCGTCACCACCGCCTTGAACGGCACCCCGGCTACCATGCTGTCTTCAAGAAGGCTGATTGTCAGGATTGACGGCGGCGCACGGGAGATGATCAGTTTGACCGCATCGGAGTAGCCGCCGCGCTCGACCGACAGGATGGCTTCGCCGGGATTGATCGGACTGTAGGTCCAGGACTGCGTTTCACCCACCGGAAGCGGGTTGTCGGATCGCAGCGTATCAGGATCCAGGTCCCAGGGGACCGCAATGGGGATCCAGGCATCCCCCTTATCCGACCATTGCGCCTCTACAAAAAACTGCTGCTGCTGGTCGGTATTGATCCTCACCGTATCGATTTCATTACCGTTTTCATCGACAATGCGGATAGCGGTTATAACCCCTGCATTGACCTCAACACGGACCGTATCCGGTTTCAGGTCGGTTTCATACGCGACCAGAGAATCGGTGCCTGAAGTGACCCTGACAATTGCGCCTTCCCACAGCTTTCCCGAAGTACCATCAACATCGAATTTGGAATCATCGAGGCTGAGCCACTGGGCATTGTTTGCCAGGCGCTTGATATTGCCGAATTCATCGCGCACGACCGCATACGCGTAGTATTCGTTATCTGCAGAGTCAAGGGAGATCACCGTTATAGGATTTGCATTGATAGAATCGGCATAGCTTGCCGGAAGCACATTGCTCGAAGAAAGAGAATTGCGGGAACTTCGCTCGACTACTACCTGAAAATCCGGTCCGGCTTCTATATAAACCGTTGCGGTATCCCTGAGAACATTTTTTGCATCATCAGGATCGGTAAACACTGCTTCGATATCCACCGAGCGAAAGGCCTGCGTCCCTGTAAAGCGGGTTTTCTGACCATTTTCGTCAATTATCCGATCGCCGGGTTGCAGCGTTGAAATTATGGCCCATTCTAAATTATCGTAGAATCTAGTTCCACCGGGAAGTATGCTGTCAACCGGCACAGCGATATCCTGATTGGTAAAAACGAGACCTTCAATGGTGACCGTATCGCCGGCCTGCATGGTGGTATCATCGACATTGAGTTCCAGACGGGCCGGCGCGGGGGTAAAGATATTCGTGGTAATGCGAATTCGCGAATTCCCCATATTTCTTTCTGCATAAAAAAGATCGAGCACATACTCCTGCCCGACTTGAAGTCCCTTATTGTCAAGTGAAAAGCTTCCGCTCTGCCTGTCATGAACTCCTCCGAGATCGAGCACAAGCTCTCCATTGACAAATACCCATAAATCATCATCACCGGTAAACTCGAAAGTCAACCCGGGCTGATAGGTGAACACATGATGCATTTCCATGGCAAAATTGTAATTATGATTTTTGCCCTGTTCTGCCGCCAGAGGATCGATACCAAAACCTTTTTTGTCAATCGGGAAAAACCCGGCTTGTGGCGGAATATCCAGAACATCATCGTAAGGTCCATTCGGATTATTCCAGTCGCCGAGGCGGACAAATTCATAGACACCCTCCGGCTTGTTGGGCGCCGGAGTGAAAGGAAGGGAATCCATGATCACTGCATTTTTAAAGGCAGAATCGGTATAGACAACATCACCGTTATTATATGGCACTGGAACAATTTCATTGCAATCCCAGCCATCGGAGTTGCGGCTCCAATGATCATATGCCGGTACGCTGTCATTGTGGGTCCACGGACGGTACCACCGGTGGATATAGCAATTCAACACCGGATTTGAGCCTAAAATGGGCTTTGCAATGGAATCCAGACCAAAATAGGATGCATTTTCGGTATCATAATCCAGGCTGCCACTCCGGACCATATTTTTATGCACCCCCATAGCGTAATGACCGGTGTTGAATTCAGGATTTCCGTTTTCGCTGAATTGACCTGTTGCGATATAGTCATAGTAGATCACCCGTATCCATACCGTATCAGGCAAATTCCCCTGCGCCTGCACAATCCCGCTGAGTGCAATAACACCTGCAAATATCCATCCCCAATTAACACGCTTGCGGCATGAACTCATACTGAACCTCCCGGCATGGTCAGAAACTTTTTAATCGCTTAGACTATTAAGGATTAAAAAATTTTGCTTTCAAAACAATAAAGGGAAAAAATCCGAATGGATCTCTCCCCCCTGCCAAACGTTTTCTACATTATATAATAATATAATAACAAACAGCAACAAAGAGTAGCGAAATACGCTGATTTTTGCCGTTTTTGCTGTATCAGGATAGTCGCTGATTTGAGGGCGAGCGTTCAAAAGGAAAGGAGAGGAAGGGTTGACCGGGATTTTCTTAAGCGATTAAAAGCGAGGGGTAAAATGCGCATATATGGTTGTTGGTAAAGAAAATACCGAGGTCCGACCCCGGTTTACTAAAGGCATAAAACCACCCGCTTTTCAAGCACATCATGCTTTACTCCACGATCGCCATATGCCCGGATAAGGAGAATATGCGCCCCTTTTGCAGGAACACTGCTTCTGCCGATTAATAAACGTATAAATGTTTTCTGATGTGCAGCGACTGATTCACCACGCCAGGATATCTGTCCCTGCATGGTAAGCAGAATAGCCGAAATTTTTGCGACTTTGTCGGGAACCGCAAGAGAAAGCGTTATCCTTTGCGAACCGGTCTGCATATCAAGCAGCGTTAATCTTTCAGCGGCAGGCCTGCAAAATGCCTTCGTCGCCCCAACCACCGAAACAGGGATCGATGCACTGAGAGTAGTTGCTGCCTGATAAAAACAGGTAATCACCGCAAGGCCGGTGTCGGTCGGCTGGAATTGCCAGCTTGGTGATGACGCAGGCGGAGGTGTAGCCGTCGGGAGATTGTTGGAGATGGACCAGGAAGTTGAAAGATCTGCCCATTGATTATTATCGGCCCGTCTGCTTTGGCTGTACAGTGTGGTTGCTACCCCTTCACCAACAGTGAGGCTGCTGATCGGTATATGCTCGCTGTTTACAATTCTTATGCTGTCAGCTTGAACGGGATCGACTGTTACAGTAACGGTATCGTAGAACAGGTCTCCGTCGTACTGAAGGCTATGTGCCACAACCATTGTTCTTCCATAATCCCCGATTCTTGTGATCAGCCCCTGGCCCAATTCCGTCGATGGACCGACAGCAGCTTCAACTGCAAGATCGGGACCGGGAAGCGCGTACCATTCGGTCGATGTTGATGGGGACACAAAATTGCCGTACTGATCACGGATGATTGCATAAAGTTGATCATACGTTGAGGTACCGGCAGTAAGGATTATGCTGTCGACCGGATTATCCGCAAAGGGACTTTCGGTGAGACCGTTAGGGTCGGGCTCGACAACAAGATGATATACCGGCGAAGGTGTGATATAGCGCGCAAAAATATTGGTTGCTATTTTTATTCGAGAATTTACCATTTGTCTTTCTGCAAAGAAAAGATCCATGATATATTCCTGTCCTTCCTGAAGTCCCAGATTATCAAGGGAGAAACTGCCCGCTACAGAGCTATGCACTCCCCCAAGGTCAAGGACCAGCTCCCCGTTTATAAAAACCCACAAATCATCATCTCCAAAAAATTCAAATGTCAAACCAGGACGATAGGTGAAAGCATAATGCATTTCCATGGCGAAATTGTAGTTATGCGCTTGATCGGCGGCTACCGGGTCCACTCCAAATCCTTTTGTATCAATTGGGAAAAAGCCGGCATGTTCCGGAATTTCCCAATAATTTTCATAAGGACCAGTTGGACTATTCCAATCCCCCAACCGGTCAAATTCGTATACCCCCTCCGGCTGCCCCAAAGCAGGAGTAAAGGGAATTGAATCTTTGATTACTGCATTTTTAAATGCCGAATCGGTATAGGTAATTGCCGTTCCATTAATGGTAGCCGTATAAGGGATGCTCTGAATGTTCGAGCAATCGCTTCTATCACTATCATATACCGCAACTTCGGATAATTCAATTGATTGCCAGGGACGATACCAATGGGCGATTTTGCAGCTTTTAAACGGAGTTGGTCCTGAGACCGGTTTTGCTATGGAATCCAGGCCAAAATAATCGGCATTTTCGGTTTCATAGTCGAGTGAATCACTCTGGACCATTCCCGTGTGGACACCGGCATTAAAGTGACCAATATTAAATTCGGGATTTTTCGACTGCCCGTTCACGCCATCAGCGATAAAATCATAATAGATCACCCGCACCCAGAGGGTATCGGGATACGACTGGGCTGCTGTGCTGCCCGCAAAGACAATGATCGCTATAAAAACAAATTTGACAGGTAACTTGTCTGGTTTCATTAAAATTCCCTATTCGGGTCTGGGTCCTTCAGGCACAAACGAAAAGCCAAAACAACTCCTTTGAATAAATTGCAGACGGTGAAGCAGGCATGCACAAGCACTCTGCCTTTCAATGACAAATTACAATGCGCTTTTTAAGCATTTCCTTCACTTTGCCCTCTTTGTCAGCTACTTTGATGAGCAATATTTGCGTGCCCTGTGAAAGCACCTCGTCCCTGCCGAGAGTAATATTGACAACCGAATTTTTTGGCACCTCAGCTATTTCCATTCGGGAGCATATCTGTCCCTGCATGGTAAGGAGCACCACCGAAGCCCTGGCAATATTTTCGGGAAAGGCAAGCGAAAGCGCTATGCCCTGCGAACCGGTCTGCATATTGAGGAGCGTCAGCTTTTCAGCAGCAGGTCGGAGAAGCATTTCTGTTGCGCCGACAACCGAGACAGGTACCGTGGCAGTGAGCGAAGAAGTTCCATTGTGCGTGCAGGTAATTACCGCCAGCCCGGTATCGGTAGGATGAAACTGCCAGCTTGACGATAATGCAGGTGGAGGATTTTCGGATGGAATATCGTTGGAGATTGCCCATGATGTCGCTATTTCCTGCCATTGACCATTATCGGTGCGCCGGCCCTCGCTGGAAAGCGTTATCAGAACACCTTCGCCGGTAGTCAGACTGCTGATCGGTACGTGGTCATTGTTGAGGATCCTGAGTGAATCGTATTGGGCGGCGGCGACAGTAACTTCAATTGTATCATAAAAAAATGCTCCGGTGTCCAACAGGCAGTGTGCAACAATCATCGTTGTGCCATTATCTCCGGTTTTAGTAATCAGGCCCTGTCCGAGCTCCAACGAAGGGCCGTTTGTGGCTTCAACGACCAGATCGGGACCGGGGAGCGCGTACCATTCTGTGGATGCAGATGGCGAAACAAAATTGCCGTACTGATCACGGAGAATTGCATAAAGTTGATTGAATGTTGTTGAATGTGCATCAAGAGCAATACTGGTGATCGGATTATCTGCATTCGGGCTTTCTGTTAAACCGTTAGAATTGGGTTCGATAACCAGATGATGCATCTGAGCAGGCTTGATAAAAACAGCGGCAGTATCGCTCAATAGAGTTGCACCATCCATATAATTGCCGACAAGATAAGCATGACGATGAGCAATTGCTGCTGTATAGATAGCTGACTCTCCCTGCAGAGGTGCGATAGAATCACCCGGCATCACGGAATCTGCTGCAAAGCTCCACTGAATCAACTGACTCTCATTTGCCAGAATCGAATCATTTTGATCTCTTACATAACCGATTGCTGTTCCGGATTGACCCGCTGTTATTGTATCGGCAATGATTTCCAGACTCAAATTTCTCGAAGCATTAGAAATTATATTCGTCGTAATCATCACATCAGAACCGCAGGTTTTTCGTTCTGCATGAAAAAAGCTGAACCGGTAGGACTCTCCCTCAATAAGCCCGGGAATATCATCGACATTGAAACTTCCATAATCACCACCTTTAACGCCACCAAGATCCAAAACAAGCGAATCATTGATAAATACAAAAACGTCATCATCACCAAAAAACTCAAACGTCAAACCGGGGCGATATTCAAAATGCCCCTGAATTTCAGTAGCGAAACCGTAGTTCCTGCCTGACCCGCAATCAGCTCGCAGATGGTCATCTCCATAGCCTCTGCCATTTATCCAGAAAAACTGTTGATCATTGATATCTTCAGCTTGAACGAACTGATACAGCCCATCACCAAGAAGCGTAAAAGGCAAGGAATCATAAATGATAATAGTCGCCATATCATAGGAGTCATTATAATCAAGGCTCACATATTCACCGATTCTGCCAAGGTATGACTCTAAATGGGTCCATTGCCATCTTTTAAGGATGTTGTCGTAATAAAATTGAGCATTAATATCCGGTCCATTCATGCCGCTGGGGCGATACCATTCGCTAATATGTTCATTACAACCTGATGTATTTGAATTATATACCGGTTTATGTATGCTATCCAGAAAAGTCTGGGCCTCTCCTGTCACAGTAAAGCGTGAGATGCACGCTTCAAAATCCGGATTACTCCCATCGGCACGATAGTCATAAAAAATAACCGGCACCCAGAGGGTATCGGGATACGACTGAGCTGCTGTGCGGCCGCAAAAAAGGGCTATTGCTGCTGTTTGGACGAGTAATCCAATCATTTTCATGCTAAAAATCGCTTTCATGTAAGGTCCTGACCGGGCGAGTTAACGAGCCGTTGGGGGAAATTCTTTACTTATTATAAGCTCTGCCTGGGTGGATGTCAACACAAATATCAACAAAAGGGAATTTTTTCAGATACGGGAGGGGTTACGCGCATTTTTACCCGGACTAATTTTATTTATTTAACGAACCTGCCAACGAACCTGCCAAGTCCGCTATAATAGAATAATCGCCTCCGTCCCTATACTATAAAACGATGAGCATTTTTTTGAGTAACTGCCCTTTTTCGTAGATTTTCGCCTGTTTTATCCCTATATTAAAAAGCAGGAGACCCCACAAAGGCCTCTTTTTTTATTTGCGTACCGCTAAAAGGGGATATAATGGCAATCGCTCATCGCTTCTCTGCAGTGCACCTGCTCGGTGCCGTCTCTATCATTTGCATTATGTCATCGCTCCATGCACAACCGGCCAACTGGGATGCCCGATGGATTGCACCGCCCGGGGTTGGTTCAACCGACTATGGCGTCTACTGTTTCCGCAATACCTTTACCATCGCAACCGTCCCTTCATCATTTGCAATCCAGGTTTCTGCCGATAACCGATACCGTCTGTATGTAAACGGCGAACCGGTTGGTTTCGGGCCGGCTCGGAGCGATGTTGCTCACTGGGTATACGACACCTATGATATAGCCGATATGCTGCAATCCGGCGAGAATATCCTTGCTGCAGAAGTCTGGAATTTCTCCGATGATATGCCTCTTGCACAACACTCACTGAGGACCGGTTTCATTCTTCAGGCAGGCCCCGGCGCACCCGAGACGGTCAATACAAATCAATCCAACTGGAAAGTCATCAAAAACCCGGCATATTCCGCTGTCCCGATCGGTGTCAATGATGACAACCTTCTGGGATTTTTCTATGTGGCCGGTCCGTGCGATAATGTCAACGGGGCGAATTATCCCTGGGGATGGCAGGAGCTTCCGTTCAATGACAACACCTGGCAGACACCAATCGAAATTTCCCGCACGCAGGCATCGTGGGACCTGGTTCCCCGTACTATTCCCATGATGGAAGAACGGTATCTTCCTATATTGTCAATCGCGCGCGCATCGGGAATCACTCCAGGCAATCAGCTCGATTTTTCCCGGCCGCTTGTTATTCCCGCCAACACCGATGTTTCGATCCTTTTAGACCAGACCCATCTTACCATGGCCCATCCGGAGCTTATTGTCAGCAAAGGCGCGCAGAGCAGCATTAAATTGACCTATGCGGAGACACTCTTTGACGCCCGGTTTGATAAGGGCAATCGTGATCAGGTTGACGGCAAAACCATTTACGGCTACTATGACATATTCCGCCCCGATGGCGGCGACCGGCGCTTGTTCAGACCCCTGTGGGTGCGTACCTACCGGTATCTTCAGCTCGATATCACCACCGGCGCCGAACCCCTGGAGATCGACAGTCTCTACGGCGTTTTTACCGCATATCCCTTCGAAGAAAAAGCTTCATTTTATTCGAGTAATGAACAGTTGAACCAGGTATGGGATATCGGATGGCGGACCATGCGGCTGTGCGCGGGAGAAACCTACTACGACTGCCCCTATTACGAACAGCTCCAGTATGTGCGCGACACCCGATTCCAGTGCCTGGTCTCTGTTGTCGTTTCCGGAGATGATCTCCTCATGCAGAATGCTATCAGCCAGTTTGATTATTCCATCAACTCCGATGGCCTCACACTCAGCAGATACCCCTCCAACCAGGGCCAGGTAATTCCGGGATTTTCACTCTCGTGGATTGACATGATGCACGACTTTTCCATGCTGCGGAACGATAAAAGTTTTCTGACCCGGTTTATTCCGGGCATCCAGAGTGTTTTAGACTGGTTTGAATCGAAAATCGACAACACCGGTATGCTCACCGATCTTGAGAACTGGGATTTTGTCGACTGGAGCGATGGTTTCCTGAAATGGGGTGAGCCGCAAACCGACCGCTACGGCCATTCATCGGTGCATTCCCTCTCATATGTCTATACCCTCCAGCGCGCTGCCGCACTTTTTGACAACCTCGGTCGAGGCAGCGATGCCGATGGGTACCGCACCCTTGCACAGTCGGTAAAAACTGCAGTGTACAACCGGTGTTACGACTCATCGAAAAAGCTGTTCGCCCAGACACCCGACAAAAAGCTTTTCAGCCAGCACGCCAATATTCTGGCGGTGCTCACCGATGCCGTCCCGCAAAATCAACAGCGTGCGCTGATGGTAAAAGTGCTCGATGACAACACACTGATCCAGACTTCGCTCAATTTCCGTCCCTACCTTTTCAGGGCACTCAACAAAACGGGAATGGGTAACCTCTTTATCGAACAGCTCCAGGACTGGTTCGACCTGATCGATCGTGGATTAACAACTTTCCCCGAAAACAAAGAGCTGACCCGCTCGGATTGCCATGCCAACAACAGTCCCAATTACGAAATGCTTGCTACAATCTGTGGCATTGAACCCGGCAGCCCGGGTTTCACAACAGTCAAAATAAAACCCCATCTCGCCAGCCTCGATACCGTCTACGGTAAAATGCCTCATTACAAAGGCGACATCGAGGTTGCTTTCGGCCGCCTCTCCGATAATACATTCCACGGGTCGATCGATCTTCCGCTCGATTTAACCGGCACATTGATATGGAGCGATACGGAAATTCCGCTTTCAGGCGGTCATAACGACTTGCCCGAACTTTCACCAATCAATCACCCGGGATTGCGCGGCGAGGTGTCTTTGCCCCTGTTCAAAATCCACTCTCACCCTGCCCGAAGCATATTCGCGCTGACAATACCCGAAAAAGCAGTGCCGATAATTAAAATCTACACCCCGGCAGGCCGCCTGGTGACGTCGATCACGGCACAAAAACCCGGTAAAGGCACAACCAGCCTCGTATGGAACCATTCAAATCTTCCCGGTGGGACCTATATTGTCAGGATATACACAGAGGAATATATAAATGCGGCGAAAGTGGTTATTCGGTAAAACTCGTCACCTGGAGGCCGAGGCTCTCGAAGCCAGCAGAATCAATCCTTTTCCTCACTCAATGCGGCAACTTCGTTGGCCGACAGCGCTCTGCTGTAGATACGGACGTCATCGATATCACCCGAAAAATGCTGACCGCCGGCCGCCGAGCCGATGAACAGTTTCATGTTCCGGTCGGCGCCACGGTTGTCGAGCCTTGTCTGCCGGGAATGGACGGGGGCGCCATTGATATAGAGCGACAACTCCTGCCGGTTCTCAAATATCATGGCCAGATGGGACCATCGATTGTTTACAATTTGCGTCATCGAGAAGTCGAACATGTTGATTATCGTCCCTCCCGAGTCGACCATTGTCTGCACCCCGTAATCGAGGGTGTTACTGTCATAAATTCTGATGTAGTAAGGGTCTTCGCCGGAAATCTCATCGCCGCGAAAGACAATGCATTTCCATGCGGCAAGTCCTTCGGGTTTGATCCAGACCGAGATGCTCAGTGAACCTTCGATATTTAATGCTTCCGAATGAGGGACCTCGATATGATCGCCCGTGCCGTCAAAATGAAACGCGGCGCTGTCATCACCGAACCTGTTCTCAACCGGCGTTGCCCCCACAACACGACCGTCATTGCCCCTTCCCGATTCATCATCGGCATTACCGTTAAACGGATAATAGGCCACCAGCCTTCTCTCAAGTGCCTGTGCAGGATTTGATGAACCGCATCCACACACAAGAAATGCCGCCTCGACCAAGAAAATTGTTATTACTGTTCTCATTATCATGCTGTTTACTCTTTTCGCACCAATTCTTTTTGCTTGCACCACAGGGTATGAAGGTATCTTTAATATATTATTATTCCTTTTTATGAAGCACAATTTCATGAAGAAAGGCACCATATGCGTTCATTCTCCCGGATTTTCAATTCCCCGAATGCACTTTACATTGTCTCAGCACTTTTGTGTATTGCCGGCTGCGGCCGCCGTGAAACAGCCGTGCAGAAGGGTATCACAGAGCAGGTACTCCACCTCGGCAACGGCGCCGAACCGCAGGATCTCGATCCCCATATTGTCACTGGCGTTCCCGAGCATAATATTATCGCTGCGCTCATGGAAGGCCTTGTTGCAGAAGATCCGGAAGATCTTCACCCCATACCGGGTGCAGCGGAACGATGGGAGATTTCTGAAGACCGGTGCACCTATACTTTTCATCTCCGTAAAAACGGACGGTGGTCTAACGGCGATCCGGTAACATCACATGATTATCTGTACTCATTCAAACGAATCCTCTCGCCTGCTCTGGGAAGTGAGTATTCGTATATGCTCTACTGCATGAAAAATGCCGAGAAATTCAACAAGGGTGAGGTCGATGATTTTTCTCAGGTCGGAGCTTCAACGCCCGATTCCCATACCCTGGTTATTACCCTGAACAATCCAACGCCATACTTCCTGTCGCTCCTGACCCACTACTCCTGGTATGCCGTTCATCCTGGTACGATCGAAAAGCACGGCGAAATCGACCGGCGGGGATCACGATGGACCCGGGCGGAAAATTATGTCGGCAACGGTCCTTTCGTGCTCAAACAATGGGATGTCAACCGGGTCATTATCGTGGAAAAAAGCCCCACCTATTGGGACGCCGAAAATGTCCGTTTAAATAAAATCCATTTTCACCCTATAGAAAGCGAACAGACCGAAGAGCGCGCGTTCCGCTCGGGCCAGTTGCATGTTACCAATAGCGTGCCGACACAGAAAATCGAACATTATAAAGAAAACGAGCCG
>WJLZ01000152.1 GCA_014728215.1 Chitinivibrionales bacterium | reverse complement strand
GTAAAAGACAAGCGATACATCTCGACCATAGGAATAAGCAGATAGACTCCGTTGAGGAGAAGTAACGGCGGGAGTGAACGGTCGCGGCACAATGACGCGAAAAGAGGATGAGAACGAACGCACAAACCCACAAAGGGGAGGATAAAGCCGGGGGGTGATATTGCCCGGCGCACCCGACCCGCCGTCACCGATATTGAACGTCTGTTGCCATCGGGGCGTGGTAAGGTAGGCACGGAAAGCGTAGTCCTTTTTGAAATGTTCGTTCCGGGCAAAATAATCGGTCCCGGTAACATGCTCAATGAGCGCTTCGGTGCGGACCACCCAGTGATTGCCGTAATCCCAATAGCCCGGTCCCTCATGATTGCTGCCGTCTTCGGGCAACCATGCCACAATCTTTTCAAAACACTCCACCGCCAGATCGGCCTTCTGTTGCACATCGATGTTATAAATAGAGTGAATGGAAAGCACACCACCTGCAAAAAAGCAGAAGCCCATGATTGATTTTCCGGGTAATTGATTGGGCGCCGATTTCGAAAATGATATTTCATTTGTGGCAATAAAAAGTGTCAGGCAATGTATTTACAATCGGGGTTGAAAAAATCGGTGTTGGCATATTTATTGCACATTTAGGAATGACTAAAAAAGAGTCGTATAAACCGGTATCAAAAAGGTGCGGAATGAAACCCGAATACAAAGCTCCCAGGTGTGCCTTGAAGGATAACGACGACTCTTGGTGAATCGGCCGGGTACCGCCGACAGGGGAAAGGATTACAATCGGTAATTTTGGCCGGTTGCAGCCCCTGTTTCATCCTGCCGTAGTGTCTTGCCCCTCCGTGCCCTCGATAGTGAATGTTTTTTTTTTAACGAAAAAAACGAGGTGTAAAAAGATGAAACCGATACATTTATATTATATGCTGCGTCCTGTTATTCCACGGTCGATGCAATTATGGCTCCGTCGATGGATTGCTCAATGTAAATTGGCAAAATCCGGTGATTGGTGGCCGATAAGCCAGAGCGCGGGGGACATTCCCGAAGACTGGCCCGGATGGCCCCGGGAAAAAGATTTCGGCCTGGTGCTTTCCCATGATGTGGATACCCGACGGGGACATGATAAGTGCATGAAACTTGCCCGGGTCGAAGATGAACTGGGGTTTCGTTCCGCATTCAATTTTGTTCCCGAACGATATTCAAATTCCGATGAGTTAAAAAAGTGTTTGTCGAAAAATGGTTTTGAAATCGGAATCCACGGATTGAAACATGACGGTCTTCTGTTTTCTTCACGGGAACTCTTTGAAAAAAGGGTGAAATTGATTAATGAGTATATACGAAAATGGCATATCGAACATTTCACGGCTCCATCGATGATCTGTAATACCGAATGGATGCACCGGTTCAATATTCGTCACAGCACGGTTACCTTTGATTCGGACCCCTTCGAACCGCAGCCTGGCGGGGTAAATACAATATTTCCTTATTGGCTCGTTGACGATTGCGCGGAGGAAACGATTGTTGAGCTGCCCTATACGTTGCCGCAGGATTTTACGTTGTTTGTTATCCTGGAGCAAAAAGACATTGCCATTTGGAAAAAGAAACTCGACTGGATCGCGGAAAAGGGGGGAATGGCCCTGCTTAATACTCATCCCGACTATATGAGTTTTGATGGAAAAAAACCGGGCCCGGAAGAATATCCGGTTGAGTATTATATCGATTTTTTGAAATATGTCAAAAAAAACTATAGCGGAAGATATTATCACAGCCTTCCACGCAATGTAGAGCGATTCATGACCGACAACAAAGACAATCATTTTGCCGGTATGTCATCGAACATGTTGTCGATAAATCCTGAAATCGAAATACGGGTCAATAACAACAACAGCGAATATATATCTCATTCCTTTCCTCTTACGATAAATGTCAGACAGCGAAAGCCTTCTCAAAAAAACCGGCGCCGTACGTATAAATAACCTTCGGCCACAGGGAAATGAAAAGAGGCAACGCCATATAGACGAAAACCGGGAGCGTGTCGATACAAATTTTGTTAAAGAAGGGGTGATTCATGGTTGATCCGGATATCATTTGGAGAGTGCGACAGCCGATTATCGGCTGTTTTTTTGTCTATCCAACCATTAAGGAGTTATTATTATGCTTTTCAACATATACAGCAGAATATTACGTAAACTGGCCTTTGCCGTGCCCGGGGGCTATTCGATACGCCCGTGGCTTCACAAGGTCCGCGGGGTTCACGTAGGAGAAGAGGTATGGATAAGCCAGTATGTTTACATAGATGATATTCATCCCGAATGTGTAACAATAGGGAACCACTGCAGTATCGGCCTTCGGACATCGATATTCGCCCATTTCTACTGGGGACCGCGCCGTTCACACGAGCATGCCGGACCGGTAGTCATTGGTGATAATGTCTTTATCGGCCCCCATTGTCTAATTCTTCCCAACGTGACTATCGGTGAAGGCACGGTGATTCAGGCCGGCACGGTCGTATCACAGGATGTGCCGCCCGGTGTTATGTGGGGGATGCCGAAACCGGGGCCTCTTGCATCGGTAACCGTGCCCTTGACCCATAACTATTCCTTTTTACAGTTCAGAAAGGGATTACGGCCATGGCGCAAGGGAGGACCTTCCCGGATAGTGCCTGTATCCGATTCTAAAAACGAATCCCGGGTTACCGGACAATCCCGATTTTGATCGAAACGGGCAAAAGTGCCGGTGGATGTATGGCTATTGCCGTAAAAATCAACCCGAAAAAAATTATCCCGCGGATTGTCGCGTTGGGCGCAGTTGCTGCGGTAGCATGGATATTCAGAGACTTTATTGTAGAAGCTGCGATACAGGCGATTAATATCGGATGGGGTTTTTTCCTGCTGCCGCTTCTTTTTATGGGATGGAGTATCCCGGCTGTTCTGGGATGGCGTTCTTTTCTTCTGGTAACGCCGCGGCAATCGATTCCGGATATGTGGCGTCTTTTGGTGATTCGTTTCGAATCACTTGCTGTCAGTTTTACCGTCCCCAGCGCCGGATTCGGTGGTGATGTACTCCGGACATTATTGACCAGAGAACAACAGGGGGGGCACAGCAGCGCTCCCCCTGTTGTTCTCGATCGTATTGCCTTTGCCGGAGCCGAGACAATCGTGGCCTTTCTGGGGTTGACATTCTATGCCTCACGGGCAACGAATGGTGTTGTCAAATTGACGGCATCCTTTCTGGGTATCGTCGCTTTTTTATTTCTGATTGTAATGTGGCGTCCGGTTATCACCGTGATTGCGAAAATACCCTGGGCGCAAAAAAATGCCGCAGTCAGAAAATCCATGGCCACACTGCTCGAAATAAAAGCTTATCGCCGGGCATTTTTCCGCTCCTGGGGCTGGCACCTGTTCGAGCGGATCCTTATGGTAGGGGAGATCTGGTTGACCGCATGGCTTATCGGTGTCCGGATCGGTCCGGTCGAATCGCTTTTTTCCAGTGCCATGGCGACGCTTTTCAGTGTCGCTCTTTTCTGTTTTCCGGCTCAACTCGGCGCCTATGAGGGAGGCCTGGTTTTTGCGTTTTCTGCTCTTGGAGAGCCGGCGATCGCAGGATTGAGTATCGCCCTCATTCGCCGTGCCCGTCAATTACTCGTGATCGGAACAGGATTCCTGTTTTTGTTGTTCGAACGAAGTGATAAATCCCAAAATTCGGGGTGAATATCAAAGGTAAAGGTACTCATGCGTCTCTTATACATCATACCTTCCGAAGGATTCGGCGGCGCGGAACGTCAGGCAGTCTATCACATCCGTCATTTGAAAAAGTGGGGTATTGATGTTATCGCGCTTGTGGGGCCCGGTAAACTGATTCTCGATCAACTTGCCCGTGAAGGTGTAAAGCGGGTGGAATTTACAACAGCGATGCTTCAGGATTTCGGAAAACCCCCGGTGAATCCTGTCTCGATAATGAAATACATCGCGGTAACAAGTATTACCTGGATTCGTGCCCAGAAAGTTGTTGTGGATATTATCCGGCGCCATGGTGTCGATTGTGTTTTTATATCACGCTCCATGGGGTGGTTTATGGCCGGCATTGCCTCCCATAGAGCAGGGGTGCTCCAGATCTGGCGTGCCGGATCCTGTCTTCCGGGCCAAATACCCCGGCTGCTGCTTCGGTGGTATGCCATGCTGGTATGTCCCGACGGTATCGTGTTTAATTGCCGCGCGGTCCGCAGCTCACTGAAAAGCCTCATTAATGCTCCCGGATGGATAGTCTATAACGGGGTCGATATGGGCCGGTTCAGCCCCACGAATGAAATACCGGAAATCCGCAGGAAACTCCATATCGCCGAATCAACTACCGTTGTGGGGGTAAGCGCCCGTCCCGCTCCAGGCAAGGGATTGGAAACGATCGCCAAGGCATTAGAGCTTCTGAATCAGCCTCCGGCAAAATTTCAGATCGTGATCGCCGGTGATTATGGATGGCGAGGGTATTTTGAGCGGCTCTTTGCCGATAACGGATTTTCTCAACAGGTGAGATTCATCGGCTATGTCGACCGGATAGAAAGCTTTCTCCGCAGTTGCGATATCGTAATTTTACCCTCCGAGCGGTTTTCCATGGAAGGTCTACCCAACGCATTGCTGGAAGCCATGGCAATGCAGCGGCCGGTGATCGGCACACGGGTGGGCGGAATTGCAGAAGCAATCAAACACAATGAAACAGGTCTTCTCGTAAAACCGGACGATCCCCGGGAGCTTGCAGGCGCACTGTATCGCCTTCAAAAATCACCGCAACTGTGTGCAAAACTCGGGCGACAGGCTCGCAAGGATATACAAAAACGATTTTCTCTGGAGGTAACGGTAAAGCAGATTGCCGAGGTCCTCTCGCAGGCTTCGGTGTACTCTTTATCCGATCCCGGAAAATGCGATAAAGGGACAGACAAGAACCGCAAAACGAAGCGATCTGTTTTCAAAAGAGGGGCAAAGTCCGGAAGGTCAGGCTTTGCTCTCCTCAGAAGGGTTCCACACGTGCCATATACAACTGAACACCAGCCAGATCGCCAGGAAAAAACTTACCGTTGAAACAAGCGCGGTAGCGATAAAAGGCTTGGGCGGATAAGAGGGAACGGTCAGGAAGGCATAGCCGAATGCGGAAATTCCCGAAAACGCGCCGATACCTGTTGAAACGGCAATCCGTGCGGGGGCAGGCATGCGAGGTTTCCCCTTGAGGGTGATCAAAGGCGCCTGTGCGTACCATTGGCGATACGCTCGTATCAAGAGTGCGATACCGGCAATGGAACTGATATGGGCCAGAATGTCGTAAACATGAAACACCTTTGCCCCAATCAGAAAAAGGGGTTCGGCAAGAAGAGGGAACAGGAGGACGAACCATCCGTCGTGATGAGTCCAGGCATCCCAGAGAAGATGGGATAATGCACCGGTAAACAGCGCCAGAAGCACGGTGAAAAATCGTGAAGCGGGAAAAAAGGCAAATCCGGCCGCGGGGCGGGATAGCTTTGCCTGGTGGCGCTCGGGAAGCAGTGACAGAAGTGGGTATTTGAGAAGTTTATGAAAAATACAAAGGCCGATCAATCCCAGAGGAAGACAAAAGGCGAACAGTCCTCCAATTGTATGAGCAAAAACACGGCTGTCGGTGAGTCGCAGAAAAAATTCGAAATCAGGCGCCATAGCACCCATTATCAAGGCTGATGGTGGTAACCGGAGACGTCTGAGAGGAATGGCGGTGGCAGCATGGGAGATCGTGAGGGGCACGAAAGAAAATCCTTTCTTATCCGATACTTATTAATCGCATAACAAAGAACTTCGATTCTATAACGCGGATTATTGTTATGGTAATATATCGTGCCTGTGTTAAGACGGTATGAGGAGTCGATGATACCTCTGTGAGGAATGGTTTCCCCCGCACCGGTGATTATACGGAAACCACCGCAGCTTGGCACACGGTTTTTGCTGCAAACAATGTTATGCCGCTAAAAGCCCACGGGTCTGTTTATTTACCAGCGATGCATAGTAGCCGTCCTGACGGGAATAGAGCTGTTCGTGGGTGCCGGATTCGATAATCGTTCCCTCTTTGAGCACCAGTATCCGGTCGGCATTGACCACCGTGGAGAGGCGATGGGCGATCACGAAGGTAGTACGCCCCTTGATCAGCCGCTCGACAGCATCCTGCACCAGGGTTTCGGTTTCAGCATCGAGAGCGGAAGTGGCTTCATCGAGAATAAGAATGGGAGGGTCCTTGAGGATCGCCCGGGCAAGCGCAATTCGCTGCCGTTCACCCGCCGACAATCGTCCGCCCCGTTCTCCAACGAGGGTATCGTAGCCCTTATCCATTTTCATTATGAAACGATGAGCGTTTGCGGTGATTGCGGCTTGTTCTATTTCATGATTATGGGCAGTCGGTTTGCCATAGGCGATATTGTCCCGGATACTTTCGTTGAAAAGGAGTGCGTCCTGAAGGACCACGCCGATCTGTTTGCGTAATTGCCGTTGTTTCAGGTTCCGGATGTCGATACCGTCAATTTCAATCCATCCGCCGGTCGGATCGTAGAAGCGCTGCAGAAGCGCCATCAGTGTGGTCTTTCCTGCGCCGCTGGGGCCTACAATCGCTATATTTTCGCCCGGTTTCACGGATAGATGGATATCGTGAAGCAGCTGCTCGGAATTTTTATAGGCGAAATCCACATGATGAAACCGAACATCCCCCCGAAGAGGCGGAACATCCTGAGCCATGGGACTGTCGATGATATGATCTTCTGCGTCGAGGATACCAAACACCTGATCGATGGATACTTTTGCGGTACGCAGCGTTTTGTAGACGCCGGTGAGCCCCTGGACCGGACCGAAAAGGCCGCCGACATAGCCGAGGAAAGCGATCATGGTTCCTACAGTTGCTTTACCTTCAATAACGAGGTAGCCTCCCAGGCCGATCGCCGTAATTCGAGCGAGGAGCATGATAAAATTCTGAATTGCACCAACGCCCGAGTCGAAGCGGACGCCGCGGACGACAATGTTGTTGGTGGTGTTGACATCACGAAGGAACCGTTCTTTTTCGACATTTTCCATGGCAAAGCTCCGGACAGTCATAATCCCCGCAAGGACTTCGTTGAACCGCGAGTAAATTCGTGCCCAGCGTTTAAAAAGTGTCTTTTCCCGTCTGATCTGGCGGGGTGCGGCAAAGGTTGCGATGATCGCGGGAAGGGGGGTGAAAAAGATCACGCAGAGGGTCAGACGCCAGTCGAGTTTCAGCATCATGACCAGGGCGAGTACTAAATATGAGAGGGCCGGAAGGACATTAAAGGAAATCTCGCTGATTGCGGTAATAAAGCCCTGGATACTCCGGTCGAGTCGGGTCATGATCGCTCCAACCCCCTCGCTTCGGTGGAATTCGATGGGGAAGCGATGAATACGTTCAACGGTCTGATTGAGCAGCGAATAGTGGATGTCAAGGCGGGTTCGCCAGCTGAGCCAGGTAGACAACGCCGTGGCGCCTTCTTTGATAATGCCCAGAAGCATCAGGCTGAGTACCCCCATGAACATCGTGCGAAGCGCAGCATCCTCACCGAATCCGTCGAATATATATTTCATAATCAACGGCTCAAATGAACTCGCCGCCGCGATAATGATTGTAAAGAAGAGGACTGCAATAAGATACCATCGATGAGGTCGCGCAAAAACGAACGCCCTGCGAAGATTGGAGAGAGAACCGGATGATGCCATTGAGATGAGAAATTGTCCTTTTTTTTGAAAGTGGAGTAAAAAAACAGGATAGTAATTCGATAAAAACAAATGAATATTGTAAAAATTTACAAACATTAAAGGAGAGATATGGACGAAGCAATGACTCCTACTCTATTCAGAATCGCTACTTTTATAGCGGCAGCAGTTTTAGCCTTAGTTCATCTTTTCGGGGCAAAGCTCACGACGCTCGAGCGAATTCCCCGAAGCCGGTGGCTTTCCTTTGCCGGCGGTATTTCGGTTGCCTATGCTTTCATGCACCTCTTACCCGATCTGGCGAAACATCACAAAATACTGAAACAGCCCCCTGTTTTCCTGCCCGATTTTATCCATTATAACGCCTATTTCATTGCCCTTCTGGGCCTGGTCACGTTCTACGGACTCGAACGCCATATCCGTACTCACCGGCGCAAACGAGGCCCAAACGAGCCGCCGGCCCAGGGCGCATTCTGGCTCCATATCGGTTCCTTTTCGTTATATAACGGACTTATGGGCTATCTTCTGCTTACCCGCACAGGCGACGAACTCCTCTTCTATTCAATTGCCATCGGTTTACATTTTCTGGTCAATGATAACAGCCTGCGTCAGGATCACAAACATCTCTACGCGACCCGGGGTCGATGGTTCCTTGCAGCATCGATTATATTGGGATGGAGTATAGGCTTATTAAGTGAAATACATGAATTGGTTATCAGCACTCTCACCGCCTTTGTCGCCGGTTCGATTGTGCTGAATGTTCTCAAGGAAGAACTTCCCGAAGAACGAGAAAGTCATTTTCTTTCTTTTTTTATCGGCGCTGTCGTGTATTCACTGATTCTTCTGGCAGCCTGAAAAGACAACTTTGCAAAAGGAGCGGCAATGAAAGAGAAAGACCCCGTTCAACGAATATCAACGACTGAGCTTCAAGACAAACTTGATCGAAAGCATGGCAGTTAATCGATATACGGCCTGTGGATGCCTATAACGGGTGGAGAATGGATGGCGAATCACGAGGTGGGCATATCCCCGGCGCACGGAATATCCCGGCAAAGTGGCTCCGGTATATCGACTGGATCGAAATTGTCCGTTCGAAAGGTATCGATCCCCGGGAGCAGGTTATTATCTATGGATACTCTGCGGTGGAGGCCGAAAAAGCGGCCCGTCAGTTTTTCCGTGCAGGATACAAGGATATTGTCATATACGACTCTTTTGTCCGGGAGTGGTCCGGCGAGCCTGGGCTCCCTCTCGAAAAGCTTAGCCGATATCACCGGCTCGTTCCTCCGCAATGGGTCAAGGAATTAATCGAAACTGGAACCGCACCCGGGGTGGAGAATAACGACTATGTAATTTGTCACGCTCACTATCGTAATCCGGATGCTCATCACCAGGGGCATATCCCGGGAGCAATCGATCTGGATACCAACCAGCTGGAATCTCCGGAAACCTGGAACCGCCGTTCGCCGGAAGAACTCGAACAGGTTTGTACCCGGCTGGGAATAGGACATGAGACAACCGTCGTTCTCTATGGCCGGTTTTCTTTCCCCGACAATAACGATCCCTTTCCGGGGAGCAGTGCAGGACATCTGGGAGCCATGCGGTGTGCATTTATTCTGCTCTATGCAGGGGTCAAGGATGTCCGGGTGCTCAACGGCGGATTGCAGGCGTGGCTGGATGCCGGTTTTGATACCGAAACAGGAGCTGTTTCCAGAACGCCTGTTGATAAATTCGGGGCCTCCATTCCCGGCAGGCCCGAACTTGCGGTTGATATGCCGCAGGCAAAGGAAATGCTGCGTTCCAGTGATGCAAACCTGGTGTGCGTTCGTTCGTGGCGCGAGTATATCGGGGAAGTCAGCGGGTATAATTATATCGAAAAAAAAGGAAGAATACCGGGGGCCGTATTCGGCAATTGCGGCAGTGATGCCTATCATATGGAAAATTACCGCAATCCCGATCATACCACCCGCGAATATCCCGAGATCCAAAAGCGATGGGCCATGGCGGGAATAACTCCCGACAAACACAATGCCTTCTACTGCGGTACCGGATGGCGCGGAAGTGAGGCGTTCTTCAATGCCTGGCTTTTAGGCTGGCCCCGGGTTTCTGTTTTTGACGGCGGATGGTTTGAATGGAGTAACGATCCGGGGAATCCCTGTGAGACAGGGGGGCCTCAGAATGAGCCGTTAATGTAATCATTAAAAATATACCACACAAGGGGAGGACTCCTTGATATGAATCCGAATAAAACTTCTTCCTATTCCCGCCAAACGGTTGTCATCGAAGATGTGTTGTCGAGAATCGATAATGCCAGGATAAGTGAAATCATTATCGATGGACTTACCGCACCGCAGATGTATATAAACTCGATGTTTTTTTACGATGATACCGGTTCAAAGCTCTTTGAAGAGATCACGCACCTCCCGGAGTATTACCCTCCGAAAATAGAAAAGCAACTCCTCCAAGAAGCATCTCCGGCATTGGGTGACACCCTGAGCGATATCGATCTTGTTGAACTTGGAAGCGGTGATTGTTCGAAGATTTCGCTTCTTCTCAATGCAATCCCGTGGTATGAACGGGAATCGGTCAGGTATTTTCCCGTTGATGTGAGTCGTGCTGCTGTAGAGGATTCTGCACGGATTCTGATCGAAAAGTTTCCCGGCCTGCATATTCACGGGTTGATTGCCGATTTTCTCACCCAGCTTCACATGATTCCATCCGGTGCCAGGCGGTTTTTCTGTTTTTTCGGCAGCACCCTTGGAAATCTGGAGCGCGACCAGGCGCTTTCCTTTTGCACCGCCGTGGCATCTGTCATGCAACCGGGGGATATGCTGCTTTTAGGACTTGATATGGTTAAAGACAGGAGTGTACTCGAAGCTGCCTACAACGACAGTCGCAATATTACCGCCGCGTTCAACCGGAATATCCTCACGGTTGTTAACCGGCATATCGATACGGATTTTAATCTCTCCGATTTTGATCACCGGGCATTTTACAACAGCAGTAAACAGCGTGTCGAAATGCATCTTGCAGCAAACAAAGAACTGGTTATCACCAGTCCATACCTGACAGTACCGGTTCGTATGCGCCAGGGCCAGACAATTCATACCGAAAATTCACATAAATTTACCGAATCCCATGTCGCGCAATTTACCCACAGCAGTGGTCTTGAAATACGGCATGTTTTCACCGATCAGCTGAAATGGTTTTCTCTGGTATACATGGTCAAACCTTAAAAAAAGGCGTTCAATGATCGATGTCGACAGAGTACGGAATGATTTTCCGCTTCTTCAGCAGCAGGTATACGGCAAACCGCTGATCTACCTCGATAATGCTGCAACTACCCAGAAGCCCGTGAATGTTCTTGACCGGGTTTCTGAGTTTTATCGTAAGGAGAACAGCAACATTCACCGCGGGGTCCATCTTCTCAGCGAACAGGCGAGTGAGGCCTATGAAAATGCCCGGGTGGCGGTACAGCATTTTCTGAAGGCCGGTCATGCCCACGAAATACTCTTTACCCGCGGAACAACAGAATCGATCAATCTTGTCGCCTATTCCTTTGGCCAAGCGTTCGTCGGGGCCGGTGATGAAATCATCATTTCCGTAATGGAGCATCATTCCAACATTATTCCCTGGCAGCTTCTCTGTGAACGAACGGGAGCGACACTGAAAGTGATTCCTCTTACCGAATCGCTCGAGCTGGATCTGGATGCATTCGAGGATCTTATTTCGGAGAAAACAAAACTGGTCGCCCTTACCTGGGTTTCCAATGTGACAGGGGTTATCAATCCGGTCAGGCAGGTGATCGAAACTGCTCATGAGCATGATGTGCCGGTATTGATCGATGCTGCTCAGGCGATTCAGCACATGCCCGTGGATGTTACTTCGCTGGATTGTGATTTCCTGGCTTTCTCGGGGCATAAGATTTATGCTGAAACAGGTATCGGGGTATTGTACGGCAAAGAAAAGTGGCTCGACCGGATGCCGCCATGGCAGGGCGGGGGAGGAATGATCGAAAAGGTAACCTTAGAAAAGACAACCTACGCGTCGTTACCACTCAAATTCGAGGCAGGAACCACAAACATCGGGGCAACGATCAGCCTTCATGCAGCACTCGAGTATGTCCAGTCGCTGGGAATTACCGAGATTGCCTCATACGAACAGAAGCTGCTTCGATATGCAGTGGATGGATTGGGGCGCTGCGAGGGGTTGAATGTTTACGCTGATGTTCCGAGCCGGGGTGGCGCTGTTTCGTTGAGCCTTGATGGGATTCATCCCTATGATGCCGGCGCTGTTCTTGATAAGCTCGGCATTGCGGTTCGCACTGGAACGATGTGCGCCGAACCGCTTATGCGTCATCTTGGCGTTAAAGGGGCTCTCAGGGCAAGCATTGTTTTTTATAATACCCGATGGGAGATCGATCGGTTAATTGAAGCGATTCCCCGGGTACAGGCATTGTTGGGTCGATAGGAGATAAAATTGAAGAAAGCTTCGGGTACTGCAGGGCATTAAAAAAGGATGTGGTATGGAAAACAGATCTATTGCTGAAATACAGGATGAGATTATCCGCGAGATGGCCGCGGCTGAGGACTGGCTTGAGAAATATGAGTATCTGATTGATCAGGGGAAAAAACTCGATGGTCTTGCGGAGGATGAGAAAAACGATGAGAATTCGCTTCCGGGCTGTCAGTCAAAAGTATGGATTACCTGTAATAACCAGGGAGAGCGTCTTGAGTTTCGGGCCGACAGTGATGCTCAGATTATCAGAGGGATTTTATTTCTTCTTCTCCGGGTGCTCAATGCTCGAACGCCCCGGGATATTGCTTCTGCCGACCTCTATTTTATCGAACGAACCGGTTTGCGGGCCAACCTCTCGCCTTCCAGGGCAAATGGAGTAGGGGCCATTGTAAAACATATGAAATCTCGCGCACAAAAATGAAAATCATGGTCTACAATGGTATATAATTTGAAACTACTCAGGTGGGCCGAAATGACGGCGGAAATCGTCCACAGGGATCTGAGTATTTTCTAAAATTTTTTATATAATTATGGAATATCCGTGCTGAAATTGTATTTTAACCCATTATTTTAATAGTTTCCAACAATTTCTAAAAGGGAATCGGCGTTGTGGTTTCGAAAGGTTCAATAGTAATCGGCTGTGATCATGGAGGATTTGATCTGAAGGAGCAGATCAAAGAAGTGCTGGAGAAGAAAGGGTTTTCTGTTGAAGACATGGGGGCAAAGGATTTTAATCCGGAGGATGACTATCCGTGTTATACTTCGAGTGTAGCCCGCAAGGTGGCCGACGGCACTTTTGAGCGGGGAGTTGTTGTGTGCGGTTCTGGAATCGGAGCATCGATAACAGCAAACAGATTTGCCGGTGTACGGGCCGCTTTGTGTTTAACGCCCGAGATGGCAACACTGTCCCGGTCCCATAACGATTCCAATGTTCTGGCACTCGGCGGAAGAATAACTCCGGGCAGGAAGGGAATTGAAATTCTGGAGGCCTGGCTGGATGGTGCTTTCAAAGGCGGGCGTCATGAAAGAAGAATCAGAGATATTGAATCGTGTACCGGCGAATGTTGAATCAGAGAGGTTAGATAATGGCAGCCACGAATGGTAAAGCTGAAAAATACGTCCGTCCTTCCTGGGATGAATATTTTCTGGGGATTGCCAATACTGTTGCAACCCGGGCTACCTGTGATCGGGGAAGAAGCGGCTGTGTCATTGCGCGGGACAAGCAGATTCTGGTGACCGGCTATGTGGGCTCGCCGATCGGATTGCCCCACTGCGATGAAGCCGGTCATGATATGAAAAAGGTAGTTCATGAGGACGGAAGAATTACGCAGCACTGCATGCGGACCATTCACGCCGAACAAAATGCTATCTGCCAGGCTGCAAAAACAGGAATCTCCATTGAAGGCGCTACCCTCTATTGCCGGATGACCCCCTGCAGGACCTGTGCCATGATGATTATCAACTGCGGTATAGAGCGGGTGGTGTGTGAAAAGAAATACCATGCCGGGTTGGTATCTGAAGAGCTGTTCGATCAGGCCGGGGTGGAAGTTATTTTTATGTCCGAAGAGATCGTTTCCTACCAGAATCAGTAAGACACTTCCTACTTATACGGGAATTCCTCCCAGGCCTTATCCACAAATTCCTTGAATTCTCTTTCGAATCGCGCGCGCGGAAACTGCTCGGCGTTTTTGCGGATTACCGCCGGATCGAAATTGTCTTCGGTTTGAAGGAACTGCTTGATTGCAGTAATGATGCTTGTACAATCCTGTTTATAAAAGAAAATCCCCGTTTGTCCTTCGATAACCGTTTCCAGTGCACCGCCGCGTCCGTAGGCGATTACCGGTATGCCTGATGCCTGGGCTTCAACGTTGACAATCCCGAAGTCTTCTTCGGCCGAAAAGACAAAGGCCCGGGCATTACGAAGGTATTCATCGAGTTGCGGGGAGGGGAGATGGCCAAGGAAGGTGATGTTTTTACCGGCGATCTTCTTGAGGGCACTTTTGGAGGGCCCATCACCGATAATAACCAGCGGCAGGTCGAGTTCATTGAATGCCCGGATAATCAGATCGATCCGTTTATAGGGCACCAGTCGTGAAATGGTGATGAAATAGTTGTCCCGTCGGTTGCTCAGTTTGAACCGGTCGATATCAACAGGGGGATAAATCACGGTCGCTTCGCGGTTGTAGCATTGCCGGATCCGGTTGGCGATGTAATTGGAATTGGCGACAAATTTATTGACTCGTTTCGACGATATGGCATCCCATAAACGAATGTAATGAAATATCAAACGAACCAGGAAGCTTTTCAGTCCTCCGTTGAGGCCGGCTGTTTCGAGATATTCGAATGTCAGGTCCCATACATAGCGCATGGGGGAGTGACAATAGCAGATGTGGAGCTGGTCGGATGAGTTGAGTGCGCCTTTGCATACCGCATAGGATGATGAAAGAATGATGTTGTAATCCCGCAGATCGAATTGCTCAACCGCCATGGGAAAAAGCGGGAGGTAGATTCGATGATGCTTTTTTCCAAGGGGCATGTGCTGGAGCATGGATGTAGTGACGGTAACATTTTCCCACAGCGTATCCTTGACGCCCTCAGGATCGTGAAAGAGCGTGAAAATATCACCGGGATACAGATTGTAAATCGACTGGAGTACACTTTCGGCCCCGGCCACGGTTACCAGCCATTCGTGAATAATCGCAGTTTTCATCTGGTTTCAGTATATCATAACGGATTAGCTAAGGGTAAGAGAAAAATGAAGATATGATTAATCCTCTATTAAGCGTCGGTTTTGATGGGAATATGGGAGATGCGTTAATATATTTTAGAAAGTTCGAATGAAATAGAAAAACTAATGCAAACGCTGGAGGAAAGTTCCATGTACAGGCCTCAGATCAAAGTGACCGATTGCACAATACGCGACGGTGGTTTAATGAATGACTCCAAATTTTCACTGCAAACAGTCAAAAATGTTTACAAAGCCCTGTGTGCCGCAGGTGTCGATATTATCGAAATAGGATACAGAAACAGCAAAGATCATTTCTCCCCCAGTGATTACGGTCCTTGGCGTTTCTGCGACGAAGATATGGTACAGAAGGCCGTTGAAGGTGTTGAAAAAAACAATACAAAGCTTGCGGTGATGCAGGATGCACATAAAGCTTCTCCCGAAGATATCCTTCCTAAAGAAGAGAGCGCTGTCGATATGATCAGAGTAGCGACCTATGTGAAAGATGTTGACAAAGCAATTAAGCTGGCGAATAATGCAACCGACAAGGGGTATCTGGCCACAATTAATATTATGGCGGTTTCGCATGCGCTCGAGCGGGAGCTTGATGAAGCGTTGCATCAGATCGAAGAAGAAACCAAGATCGTTGCCTGTTATATTGTCGACAGTTTCGGTGCGCTCTACAGTGAAGATGTCGATTACCTGGTAAACAAGTTCAAACGGTACCTGAAGACCAAAGAGGTAGGCATTCACTGTCACAATCAGCAGCAGCTTGCCTATGCAAACACTATCGAAGCGATTATCAAGGAGGCCAATTATCTCGATGGAACCCTGTATGGCCTTGGAAGAGCTGCGGGAAACTGTCCGCTCGAACTCCTGGTTGGTTTTTTGAAAAATCCCAAATTCGATATCCACCCGATACTCGATGTGATCGGCAGCACGATCCTTCCTCTGCGCAAAGAGTTTGAATGGGGTTACTCGGTTCCCTATATGATTTCAGGTGTTCTCAACGCCCACCCATCCGAAGCAATGAAACTGATGAAACTTTCCGATGATAATCCCGCGAAATGGGAGTTTGCGAAATTCTACGAAAAGATGGCCGGTGAAGCGGATTGATTGAGGCTGAGGTTAAGTAAAAGTACAGACTTCGACTTTCGACTCTACATAAGGTGCCTCATGGCCCACACAAGGCGGGGGAATCGACTCAGGCTGGTTTTGAATATTTTTGACATGGTCATTTCCCGCTGGGGGATATCGCTGAGTGCGCGGGCGGCACTATTGTAGTCGGTATCCGGGACTTTTGCCAGTGAGTTTTTCACTTTTGCCAGTTTCTGGTGACGTTTCCCGCGTTTTTCATACCATGCTTTTTCGTATTCTTTTCCGAGTTTTGTAATCTGCTTTTCGGTTGATGCTCCAAGCATTTTCAGGGCATACTCACCGGCAAGCTTACCCGAAATCATGGCTTCCACAATGCCGGCCCGTGAGACAGGGTTGATTGTATTGGCGGCATCGCCGGTTTTTATCAGGCCCTTAACGGCGAGTGTGGAACGTTCATACCCGCAGGGGATCGGTCCGGCAAAGCGTTGAATAATCTCTCCCCCGGGAAAATAGTTTTGTATGTATGTATCGAGCAGAACCCTGATATTGATCTTGCTTCGATATGCCTTTCCCACTAAAACACCGATGTTTGCGATACCTTCTTCCCGTGGAAATACCCACGCATAACCTCCGGGGGCAAGCGCTTTTCCTACCTGTATGTGCACGGTGTCGGTAGGAATATCGACATTCTTCACTACGGCAAAATAGGCGGGTTCCAAATCGAAATTTTTCCAGGTGATTTTTTCGCCTTTTCCGAACCTGGAGTTCGGCCCTGATGCATCGATTATCCAGGAGCAGGAAGTCTGAGAACCGTTTGAAAAATGTATGGTGCGACGGGAGTTTTCGGGCACGGATACTCTGGTGACGGCAATATTTGTTCTGCAATCAATTCCATGCTCGATTCCTTCATTAAACAAATCCTGCTGCATAAGTGCGCGGTTGATAACATATCCTTTTTTTTTGTCGGAATACTGTATGACCGTGTTGTCGGGAGAGTGGAATGTAGCATTGCTGACTTCAAAACGGATCCACGATTTTTTGATTTCGACGGCCTCGTGAAAACCGAGTCTGCCAACAGCTTCAGCGCACGGAATCGGTCGCTCCCAGGGAAGCGATTTATCTACCAGCAGGATGGAGACTTTTTCTCCCGACCGGTTGATACTCCGGAGAGCATTCAGTCCTGATGGTCCGGCGCCGATAATGACAATATCATAATGGTCGCGTAGTGTGGGAGATGTGGATTGCATATAATTAAATTACGCGGTTAAAACAGGACTGCTCAAATTATCGTAAAAATCGACCGTGAAAGTGCATTTATGAACCGCTTTCCCCGATTCGGAACAGTACGGGAAAACCGAGATTGTTATGGTATACCAGCCAGCCTACATATTATAGATAATATAATTTATCTATTGATGGTGTGACCGTTTTTTTCTCTTCTCTGATCTCCGGAGAGTATATTTAAAGGAAATATGCGGCCTTAGCTCAATGGATAGAGCATCTGGCTTCGGACCAGAGGGTTGGGGGTTCGACTCCCTCAGGCCGTGATTTATACCTTGGCGAGTTCTTCTTCGTTTTTGCAGATTTTTACCAGATCAGTAAATCCCACAGTGTTGAGCACCTCGATAATGTCCTCGTTGGGATTGATCACCGCCATTTTTCCGCCGTGATCTCGTACCATTTCAAATGACTGTACCAGGCTCGCGATGGATTTTGTATAGAGATAAGAATCGTCGGTGAATTTCAATGCAATATTAATCGGACCCTTTTCGACGTACTCTTCGATGATCTGCCTGAGTTCGGTAAGATCGGAATTCAGATTCAGTTCTTTTTTGATTTTCAGAAGTTGGTACCCGTGGATATAGGTTGATTCTATCAGCATAGGAATGTCCCGGTAATGGTAGAATGGATGATTCTGGTTTTTTAGTATACTTTAGTGTACTATTGAAATCTCTCTAATTAACAACCTAAGGGCGCGTCATGCCGGACTTGCCTGTCTCTAACTTGATTCGGGAATCCGGCATCCATCTGTCGCCAAAAGACTGGATTCTCCCGATGTAGCATCGGGACCGGAATGACGGAGAACAGAGGCATTTAATTAGGGAGCTCTCAATAATATGCCCTGTGCCGCTCCAAGAAAATATATCAGGTATGGCTGTGGCGACAGGATATGAAATCATTTGATGGCGGGGGGTGAGAAAGGCTGTGTGTCAAGCCGTTGCAGGTGCCGGGTGTAAAGAGCCCCTTTTATTCGAATTTCCTGTTTGGGCGCAATCCTTTATTTTCCGGGGTAGTATGTACTATTTTCTTGATTTATAATAAAGTGTCTGTTTTTCTCAATTTAAAATATGGAGTTTTCATTCGTGGAAAACCAGGAACCAATTAATGATCAGATGCAGGCCCGCATCGATAAAATCAAAGATTTAAGACTGCTGTATAATAATGCTTATGCAGAACGTTTTGAAAGAACTCATAACTGTGCTATCGCCAAAGCGCTCGAGGATGGCCATAAACCTGTGCTTGTAGCCGGTCGTGTCATGTCGATCCGTCAGTTCGGCAAATTGATTTTCGGCCATCTTCAGGACTTTCACGGCAGGATCCAGTTTGCCGCTCAGAAAGATGTTCTCAGAGAAAAATTCGATCCTCTGAAAAAATTAGTGGATGTCGGCGATTTCATCGGTATTGAAGGCGAAATGATTACCACGAAAAAAGGTGAAAAATCGATTAATGTTTTGAAGTGGAAGTTTCTTTCCAAATCATTGCGGCCTTTACCCGAGAAGTTCCATGGGCTTACCGATCCCGAACAGCGCCTCCGGCGGCGATATCTCGATATGGCCATGTCACCCGAGGTGCTGCACCGGTTCAAAAAGCGTACTAAAATCGTGGCTGCAATTCGTAATTACCTGAACAATAACGGTTTTTATGAAATTGAAACTCCGATCCTTCAGAACAAAGCAAGTGGTGCGCTGGCCACGCCTTTTGTAACTCACTACAATGCTCTGGATATGGATGTCTATATGCGAATAGCTCCTGAAACATATCTGAAACGTGCTATCGCAGGGGGGTTCGAAAAAGTATACGAATTTGCCCGTTCATTTCGTAATGAAGGAGTCGATTCATCCCATCTTCCCGATTTTACGCTTTTAGAATATTATGTTGCCTATTGGAACTACGAAGACAACATGGTTTTTACCGAACGGCTGATTAAACACCTTCTCATGGAAGTCAATGGAAGTGTGGTGGTGAAATACGGCGATACGGAAATCAATTTCGAAACATCATGGCCCCGTATTTCTTTCCGGGATCTGATCCTTCAGGACACCGGTGTCGATATCTACGAATGTCCAAACAAAGAGAAGCTTTTAGAAGCAATCAAAAGTGAAGGGATTGATCTCAGCGAGGAAGTGGATTTGAAGAAGGCGGGACGGGGTACGATTATCGACCAGTTGTATAAGAAAATGTCTCGTCCCGATCTCATCGATCCGGTTTTTGTCATTCATCACCCCCTCGACCTCTCTCCTTTGGCACGACGGAATGATGAAAACCCCCGGGTTGTCGACCGGTTTCAGCTTGTGGTCAATGGATGGGAAGTCGTGAATGCCTATTCAGAGCTGGTTGATCCTCTCGATCAGGCAGAACGTTTCAAGCAACAGGCAGAGATACGGGCTGAGGGTGAAAGCGAGGCAATGGTTGGTGAGGATGATTTTCTTACCTGCATGGAATACGGGATGCCGCCTATGTCAGGGTGGGGAATGGGTATCGACAGAATAGTTGCCCTGCTCACCAATGCAAACACATTACGTGATGTTGTTTTGTTTCCGCTGCTCCGTCCTGAGTAGCCTGCTGCGGTTATTAATTATTTTTTATAAGATGCATCTTTCATTGAAAAGCTGTTTTAAGGCTGTTGATACGTATTCTTTATTTTGAGCCGGAGAATGCCTCCGGTAAACCGGGCTAATGGTGCACCGGTTATGAAACAGCAGATAAAATCAACAATCAACAAGAAATAGTAAAAAACCGAATGGAATGGTTTATTGCACTCCGCTATCTTCGCGGAAAAAGAAAAAACGGATTTATTTCCTTTATAGCTTATATTTCTGCTGCAGGAGTATTCTTAGGAAGCTTTGTTCTTATTGTGGCGCTCTGTGTTGCCAACGGATTTGAAAGGGAGGTTCGTAACCGGATAATCGGCATTTTTGCCGACGCACGTATTCTTCAGTATTTCAGTCGTCCAATCGATAATTACGATTCGCTCCGCACCAGAATACTCGATCATCCCGATGTCGTTGCCGCGTCTCCCTATATCAGCGGTAAAGGCCTTATCGAGCATGAAGGCGTGCAGGAGGGAAATCTTATCATGGGTATCGATGATTCTCTTGAAGCAACGGTTACCGATTTAAGAAATACCATTGTGATCGGAGACCTGAATCTCGATTCGTTGGAGTCGAATGAAGGAAATGTATTGCCCGGAATACTGATAGGAATGGGACTTGCCAATAAGCTTGGTGTCAGAACAGGGTCGGAGGTGATTCTGGGAACGATTCCTGCCGTTGAAGATCAAATGGATATCATGTCGAGTGTTCGGGCCGGAAAGTTTTCGGTCACCGGCGTATTTGAAACCGGTATGTATGAGTACGATTTGAACCTGGTCTATACCTCGATTGCATCGGCACAGGAACTCTTTGACACAAAAGGGGTCGAAGGCATTCAGATAAAAACCACCAACGTTTACCAGGCCGATAAGATTGCAGAAAGTGTTGTCGAGCATGTCGATGGGTATCCCTACAGATCCGTTGACTGGAAAAGTCAGAACAAGAGCCTGTTTAAATGGATGAAACTCGAGCGGTTGATAATTTTCATTGTTATCTCCCTTATCATTGTTGTTGCCGCATTTAATATTATCTGTTCTCTTGTCATGATGATCATGGAAAAACGGCGCGAAATCGGAATTCTCATGGGCATGGGAACCACGTCAAAAACAATCATGAAAATTTTCATGCTCAATGGCGTGATAATCGGTCTGATCGGCTCGACACTGGGTGTTCTGGCGGGTTCGGTTCTTTCATATATACAATATAAATACCAATTGATTCCTCTTCCAGGAGACATTTATTTTATTACGACTCTTCCGATTCATATCCGCACAATCGATATATGGAGCATATATCTTTCGGCCAATATTATCTGTTTTCTGGCAACGCTCTATCCGGCCTGGAAAGCATCCCGTATTCTTCCTGCAGAATCGTTGCGGATAGAGTAGGAACTAAGAAAATATTATGATAAAAGTAGACAATGTAACAAAATCTTTTGTTGATGATGCCGGGAAGCTCGAGGTTATTCGCAGCGCATCCTTTTCGATTGAAAAAGGAGGAATGGTAGCGCTGGTAGGTATTTCGGGAGCGGGCAAAACTACGCTGTTACAGATAATCGGCGGACTTGATAAGCCTACTACCGGCTCGGTCGAGATAGCACACAAAGACCTTGGCCGTATGAAGCCCCGGGAACTTGCGTCCTTTCGCAGCCATGAAGTCGGATTCGTCTTTCAGTTCCATCATTTGTTGCCCGATTTTACTGCAATCGAAAATGTGCTGATGCCCGGGTTGATCTGCGGTAAGTCGAAAACGGAGTGTATGCCCAGAGCAAAGGAATTACTCGATATAATGGGGTTGTCCCGAAGGGGCACTCATTTTCCCTCGGAACTCTCCGGAGGGGAGCGGCAGAGAATCGCTCTTGCGCGGGCCTTGTTTAATGAGCCCACAATTGTTCTTGCCGATGAACCTACCGGAAATCTTGACAGAGAAAACAGTCAGCTTCTTCTGGATCTCTTTTGCAAGGCAAATAAAGAACTCAGGCAAACCTTTATTGTGGCAACACATAACGACCGGCTTTCGCAAGGTATGACGCAAACAATTTATATTGAAGATGGGACGGTAATAAGTAAAACTTAGAATTGATCGGCACGACAGAGGCTTTGAGGCTCTGATTCGAGAGGGCAAAAAATGAAGACGGTTGCAAGTGTTTGTAAATAGATGCAATACAGAAAAAGGATTATCATATGAGCAAATGTGAAGTGTGTGGCGCGAATCAGGCCAATGTTCATTTGACACAAATAATCAACGGGCAGACAACCGTTTTGCATTTATGTGAAGAGTGTGCCCAGAAAAAGGGAATCAATGTCAGTGTTGCAACCGGTGATGTTATGCCGGAGTCGATAAAGCTTCAGCAACCCCCGATGGCTGCAAAAGAGATATATTGCAGCAATTGCCGCATGCCGTTTTCGCAATTTCAGACAAATGGAAAACTCGGATGTTCGGAGTGTTACCGTTCGTTTCAGAATGAGATCGACGGCATGTTGAAGCAGGTTCACGGCTCCTGCGTGCATCGGGGGAAGCGATATGTTCCGGGAGGGAGTGTGCAAACAAGCCCGGTATCTCTCGGGCAGTTGCGTATTCAGCTGGACCGGGCGGTGAAAAATGAAGAATTTGAACTTGCAGCTGCTATTCGCGATACTATCCGAAGCATTGAAGCTGATGCTGCTGAATCAAAAAATACTATTGAGCATAAGTAATGGTGTCATCACGGGTAGACATTGTCCCTCCGTGGCTGGACAATTCCGGTCCTGAAAATGATGTAGTCATCTCAACAAGAATACGGCTTGCCCGTAATCTAGATGGACGGCGCTTTCCCGGGTTGGCATCGCTCTTTGAAAAAAAGACAATTTACGAAGAGATTACCGGAGCAATCGGGCAAATCGAAGACTATAAATCGTGTCCTTCGGTTAATTTTTGCTCTCTTCCCGAAATAAATCGTCAGTTTCTTGTCGAGGAGCGCATTGTCAGCCCCGAATTTCTTCATTGCGAAGGCGATCGTGGGGTAATCCAGATAGATTCTCACCGCGTTACTGTACTGGTCAATGAAGAGGACCACCTGAGGATGCTCGGGATGGATTCGGGGTATCGTCCCGATGAACTGTGGGATACGCTCGATGAGCTGGATAATAAGGTTGGCCGTAAGCTTACCTTTGCCTTTGATTCACAGCGTGGCTTTTTGACCAGTTGCCCCACAAACTCCGGTACCGGTCTTCGGGTATCCTTTCTGCTCCATTTGCCGGGGCTTGTTCTTACAAAAACCATAGATCAGATTCTCCAGGCGGCAAGCCAGACCGGTATTTCAACACGGGGATTCTTTGGGGAGCATTCGGAAGTATACGGAAGCTTTTTCCAGTTTTCGAATCATGCGACCCTGGGTGCATCGGAAGAAAATTTCCTGGCAAACACAAAGAAGATGATTGAAGAGATTATCGATCATGAGAGGAAAGCCCGAAAAAAGATCGTTCGGTATGCAAAAGATGAGCTGATCGACAAAATTTATCGCGCATATGGTATTTTTTCTTTTGCGAGGATAATGACGGTCGATGAATTTTTCAATCTTGCATCCATAATAAGATTTGGGATTTATTCTAATTTAATTAATATAGTATCCATCGGCGAGCTGAATCGTCTGATGTTAATGGTTTTGCCGGCGCATATTCAGATGGCGGCCGGGAAAATTTTATCACCCGAAAAACTTTGCCGACAACGAGCAACACTCGTAAAAACCTATCTTGGAGGAAGAACTTAAATTATGAATGGTATGTTTACAGACAGAGTAAAAAAAGTAATGCAGATTGCCCGCGAGGAATCGGTAAGACTCGGAAACGACTATGTCGGAACCGAACATCTACTTCTGGGGCTTATTAAAGAAGGTGACGGCGTTGCTGTTGCAGTCTTAAGAAGCCTCGGGGTCGATCTTGACGTGCTTTCACAGAATATCGAAAAAGCGATTACGTCGACAGGCGGAATGATGACTATCGGCCAGATGCTACCCTTTACTCCCCGGGCAAAAAAAGTGTTGGAAATTGCGGCCAATGAGGCCCGTTCCATGTCACACAAGTATATCGGTACCGAACATCTGCTCCTTGCGCTGATGAAAGATACCGAATCGGCCGGGGCCAATGCTCTCGCCGCTGCCGGGCTTGAATACGATAAGGTCAAAGATGAAATCAATAAAGTGCTCCGAGGTGGTGAAACGGTCGGAAGTGCGCCCAGAGAAAAGAGTAAAACACCTTTCCTTGATCATTTCGGGCGTGATATTACTGCGTTGGCGACTGAAAGCAAACTCGACCCGGTTATCGGGCGGGAAAAAGAGATCGAACGGGTAGTTCAGATTCTGAGTCGCCGGAAAAAGAATAATCCGGTCCTTATCGGTGAGCCCGGCATTGGAAAAACGGCGATCGTTGAAGGTCTTGCTCAGAAGATCATTGCCAAAGAAATTCCCCAGGTGCTCGAGAACAAACGGGTGATTAACCTTGACATGGCATCGATGGTGGCTGGAACGAAATATCGGGGCCAGTTTGAAGAGCGGTTGAAGGCTCTGATGACTGAGCTGCAGAAAAACGAAAATATCGTGATATTTATCGATGAGCTTCACACCATTGTCGGCGCAGGCGGTTCTGAAGGCAGTCTCGATGCATCCAATATTTTCAAACCGGCCTTGTCCCGGGGCGAAATACAGTGTATCGGTGCAACCACGCTCGATGAATACCGCAAATATGTCGAAAAGGATGGTGCTCTTGCCCGAAGATTCCAGACAATTATGGTGGATCCGCCCAATGCGCAGGAAACATTCAAAATCCTTCGGGGACTTCGCCACAATTACGAAGATCACCATAAGGTTACCTATTCTGATAAGGCAATCGATGCGGCGGTCAGATTGTCCGATCGCTATATCTCCGATCGTTTTCTCCCCGATAAGGCAATCGATGTCATTGATGAAGCCGGGGCACGGAAAAGGCTTTCCAGTATGGAGATTCCCACCGAAATCCGGGACATGGATAAGGAGATATCCGAAGTTGTCAAGGAGAAAGAAAAGGCTGTCGAAAATCAGGAATTTGAACGCGCCGCCAAACTGAGAGACAAGCAGGAAAAACTCAAAGGCGCACTGCTTGAAAAGAAGGCTATCTGGCGACGAAATAAAACCGAAGAACGGCTGCTGGTTGATGAAAGCACGGTTGTTTCGGTAATCGCGACGATGACCGGGATTCCTCTTTCGCGGCTTGAAGAAGAGGAATCGAAGAAACTGCTTCATCTCGAAGATGAATTGCGGGAGCGGGTTATCGGCCAGGATGAAGCCTTAACGGCGATCGCCAAGAGTATTCGTCGTTCCCGTGCCGGATTGCACAGTGTGCGGCGTCCGATTGCATCCTTTATCTTCCTTGGACCTACCGGTGTGGGTAAAACCGAACTGGCCAAAACGATCGCCGAAAGCCTGTTCGATAGCGAAGATGCACTGGTGCGAATCGACATGTCGGAGTACATGGAAAAATTTGCGGTCTCACGGTTAATCGGAGCGCCTCCAGGATATGTGGGATACGAAGAAGGTGGCCAGCTGACCGAGAAGATCAGGAAGAAGCCTTACTCGGTAATTCTTCTGGACGAAATCGAAAAGGCCCATCAGGATGTATTCAATCTGCTTCTGCAGATACTCGATGATGGTATCCTGACCGATTCGTACGGTCGGCGGGTTAATTTTAAAAACTGCATCATCATCATGACCTCGAATGCAGGGACGCGTGATGTCAAAAAGAGTGGTACCGTCGGCTTTGGAAAACCTACCGAATCTTCCGATTATGAAGCCATGCGTAGCAAAGTCATGGATGAACTCAAGCGGATATTCAATCCCGAATTTCTTAACCGTGTGGACGATACGATTGTGTTCCGTCCGCTGGGCAAAAAAGAGATCGGTCAGATTGTCGACATTCAGCTTCGCGAAGTTGAAGACCGGTTGGCGGATCGTAACATCAAATTACAGGTCTCAAAAAACGCGAAGAAATTTATCGTCGAGCACGGGTTCGATCCGATCCTCGGGGCCCGTCCGTTGCGCAGATCCATACAGCGACTGCTTGAGGATCCACTCGCTGAAGAGTTCCTTAACGAACGCTTCTCAGATAATGATACGATCAATGTCGAATTAAAAGGCGAGAAGCTGTCTTTTACCAAAACAAAAACAGCACATGAAACCACGTAAGTGGGTACTTGTCTTTTTCATTTCGATTTTTACTCTGAGTATTGTGTTGTATCAGGGGGTCAGGTTCCTCGAAAAACAAAGGAACCTGGAGCGCATCCTGATACAACATATCTCTCCCCTTGTTGGCGGTTCTTTTGATGTCGAGAAAGTCCGCCTCGGTTTCCTCTCCGCTCTTCTGGTTAATGTCAGGCTCGACATCCCCCTCTATGCCCTTAATCTGACGGTCAACGACATTAAAGTCAGTTTTTCTCTTCTTAAATTGCTGCAGACAAAAGGTGATTTCGGACGGAGTATCGATAAGGTGATTTTGCTCGAACCCCATGTGGCGGTCGCATTGTTTAACCCGGATACTTCATCCCGGAAAGAACGGGATACCGGGCCCGGGGCGCCGGCCTTTTCTTTTCCCGACGATTTACCGCTCGAATATCTTTATATAAAAAAAGGAACTGCCCGCTTTATCGACAACCATGGAAATCCTCTTGATTTCGGCGAGCAACTTGATGGACGGATATGGGCCGATGATGCAGGGGTGTTTTTTGATTGCAGAGGGAAAATAGCTTCACGAAAAAGAAACATGTCCTTTTCGGGAATGTTTTCCCGGAAAAAAGAACGGCATCGGTTGTCATTACGCCTCGACCATGCACGTATCCGAAAACCCCTTTATCTTAAATCGGTTGTACTCACGGAAGGTGTTGTTGATGGTGTATGCGAGTTTTTTATCAGTGATACCCTTCGTGCAGGACTGGTCGATGCCCGGGGCTGGTTTACTGTAGATAATGGGGTCTGTTCCTTTGGCAAGGGAGATGAAACCTTGTCGGATATCGCGATTCGGCTGCGATGTGACGGTGCGACTGTCTTCGTGGATTCGGCCTCCTGTTTCTGGCGCGATGTTGATGTCGATTGCAGGGGACAGTGGGATTTTGCTCAACAGGATGTTTCGAAGATGTCATTTGCCGCACAGAATATTAATCTCGACAAGTTGTTTCCCTCTATGCCCGATTTTATGGGACAAAATATTCTGGGCAATGCCTGGCTTACCTTAAACGTAATACAAAATATAAATGAACCATTTCCCGCTCTCCGTCTCTCTCTCGGCGGATTGAGTGTATTGGGAATACCCTTAACCGAAAGCAGTGGGTTGATAAGGCTTGAAAAAGGAGAAGCCCTGGTAGATTCCCTTTTTATTCAAGGTGAAGGCATACAGTTCGGCACATCCGGAAAGGTACGTTATGCCGGGAAGTCGCCGTCCTACTCAATGGATTACATGATTACCATCGATACACTTCCTGCTTTGGAAAATTTCCGCGGCCGTATAATTTCCAGCGGCAGTATAGAGGGAAAAGGGGCCCGTATACTGGTACGTTCAAATGCAAAGGGGGAAAATGTCGTTGTTGGTGAAACACCGCTGGGAGATCCTGCGCTTGAGCTGACACTCAGAAATAATACTATCACCTTTGGCAGTTCACCGGAAAACAATGCCGGATTTACTATCAAAGGTATTCTCGACAGTGCCTGGAGCAGCAATCCGGGATTGACATGCTCTCTGGAGGTCGATCATAAATCAACCACCGCTCTGCTGTCGTTTATGCCCTCCGATTTCATGAATTCGATACAGCACTCGAGATTGAACGCTACCATAAAAGGGGCCTTGCCGCAATTTGAAGGAAGTGCTCTTTTAGGTATTCATTCTTCCCGGCTTAAGGGTAATATTTACCTTGGATTTCAGCGCTTAAGAGGAGATTCGGCACCGGTCTACTGGAGAGTCAGTGAAAAGCAGCTGCAAATGTCCGATACGCTCTTTCCGATCTGGGCTGAAGGTATCTGGCGTAAAGATTCGATTGAAATCGATTCACTTCATCTGTTGGGAGGGCTGGCAGGCAGCGGGATTATCCGCCCGGGAGCGCGGGGAAGTATGGACCTTGAGTTCAATGCGGACAGTGTCTCTTTGCGTGCCTGCAACAAATGGTTTTTTGGGGGTGATGCCCCGATAACCGAGGGAAGTATCTATGGAAAATTCCGGTGTACAGATATAGCCGATGAAATCATAAGCCATGGTGAGATGCATGTTCGAAATGCAACAGTCGTCGGGCTTGATGGTTTATCGACAGATCTTGCCGTTGCCGTAAAAGGAAAAACAGTAACGGTCCTTCCCGCGGTAATCAGAAAAGATAAGAGAGCAATTATTGCTTTGGATACACTTTTTGCCGACGAGGGGTTTTCTTTTTCGGGCTCCTTTGAAGACGTCCCTCTGGTTTCGCTTATCGAATCGGGTAATTCTATCAGGGAGAGTCTTGATGGTTCAATATCGGGAACATTCCGGAGCGAGCTTTCGGAAGATGATATTATTGTTGATGCTCACTCGAAGAGAATAGCTTTTGACAAATGGAGCTTCGATAGTCCTGGCTTGTCTTTTATTGTAACCGACGGCGGGCTGGATTTTACCCATATTACCGCGTCCGATTCAAACCGCTCGACAGTAGAAGCGTCCGGTTTTATTCCCTTTTCGTTTATCGCCAATGAGCCTGGCGAGTTCGATACGCTTGCGCTGACGGCTTCGGTTGAAGGTGATTTGCTTGCGACACTCAATCACAATCATGAAGGCCCGATCGGCGGCACGGGAAAGGGGACGGTCAATGCTTCTCTGCAGGCCACTGCAGACCGATGGGTCGTGCAGGAAGGTACGCTGTCGATTCCTGAGGGAGAGCTGGAAGTCGGCGTTTATGTGCCCGACCAAGTAAAAGATTTTTCCATAGAGTTATCGGTCGATAAATCGGCAAGGGTTCATGCTTTTCTTGAAGGAAAAATCAGGAACAAGCCCATATCCATTACAACGAGTCATGCAATACCCAAGGGATATGATCCACTGATGGTTGGTCCGCTGGATTTCGGGGTATTTCTGGTCCAGACGCCCAAACGGGGGGTAGACCTTCATATTCCGGGATTCATGGAAATAGGCGCCGTGGGTGGCATAGAATTCGCTGCAAAATCACCATTTGAGGCTTTTGCCCTTTGTGGACCGATCGACCAGCCGAAAATAGTCGGTACCATGGTTCTTCGTGATATGGAATTCACTTTTCCCTTCATTTACGAGCCTCTTCCGTGGGAGTTCGATCCCTTGCCGTATGTTGAGTGGGAGATCGATGTGAAACCTCGACGAAACACAGTGTATTTTTATGAACTGCGTGGGAAAAAACGAGCATACATGCGTTTCTGTAATCTCGTTGTAGATCAGAACTCGGTTATTTCTCCCCGTGGTAAAATTGATGATGGTTCTTTCAGGATCTATGGTAGTGCAACCAGTCATCGTGGTGATGTTTTCTTTGGAAAAACATTTAACCGCAATATCGATGTTGGCGTTGAATTTGCTCCTCAAAAAACCGGTAATGGTGATTATAACAACTATCCGATAATTTGGGGGAGCGCCGAAGCTTTTTCCGACACCAGTCGTATCGACCGGGTCAAGCTTTCACTCAAGGTGACCGACCCTGTTACCGGTGCGGTCTCCGAAAAGGGGAGAGTGGCGTTAATGCCGCCCAAACGGGTGCGGACCGGTGGAGACCGTGAAAAAACCGGTGATAATGAACAGATTGACAGTCTTCCGAATTTCACTTTTCATGTGTCATCATCCTTTGAAGAGATTCCCGGTGGGTCGGAACGGGATTTTTACCGGGAGGCCGGCCTTCGCTTTTCAACCTTTGAGGGCGCCGGCGAGTTTGTTACAAATTTCGGCGAGCAGTATATTCATCGCTACTTTCTTCAGCGATTTGAAAGGAGACTGGCTAAAAAGTTGCGGCTTGATGTCATTAGCTTTGAAACATCAATCGCATCGAATTATTTTTACTACCTTTATAAGCGAGAATACGAGCAACTTGGAAACCAGTGGAACTTACTGGCAAATATGGGAATTACCATCGGGCGCTACTTTCTTCGAGATCTCTTTTTTGTAAAGGCTCGCGGTGAATTGATGCCGGTTGATACACTTCTGAGACCCGAATACAGCATCGGTCTCGAATTTGTGCCGGCAAAATATTTCATGATGGAATTGACTCAAGGATTTTACATGGGCGATGATGCGTTGCAGTATAATCCGCAGGTGCGGATGCAGCTTCAGGTGCCCATTAAGCGATTTAGAAACTATTAAAATTTTAAGGGTGATTTATATATGACTTCACTAACGAAATTGTTTTTATCCGGTGTTGTTTTTGTTGTTGTCCTCTCAAGCGTTCTCAGGGCCGAACGGCTTGTTCTGGATACCATTAAGGTTGATGGTTTGGTGGTTGAGAGCCGGGCGGCAATGGTGCGTGGTCAGATTCCACTGAAGGATGGAGCGGAATTTGATTTAAGGAAAATCCAGGAGGGAATTAAAAACCTGTACCGGCTGGGGCTTTTTGAATCGGTAAAAGTTTTGGTCGAAAACGAGACCGATTCAACGGTGTCACTTGTTCTGCAGGTGAAAGAGTATCCCATTATCGAATCAATCGAATATGCGGGAAATAAAAAGCTTAAAGAAAATGATTTCGAAGAAGTTTTGACGATCAGCAGCGGCCAGGCCCTGAGTAATTCGCTTGAGTATGAGAGTATTCAGGCACTCAAAGATCTCTATGCAGAGAAAGGGTACATGCTTGCCGATGTCTCCTGTGAACGAATCGAAACCAAAGCACCCGGAAGAATCATTGCCAAATTCAAAATAAATGAGGGCCAAAAGGTTCGGGTGAAAGAAATCACCTTCAAAGGCAATGAGGCGTTTAAGGAAAGTAAGCTTAAAAGAAAATTCAAAACAAACGAACGAAAATTTATTTTCGGCGGTGATTTTGATATTGAAGACTACCGGTCCCACCTCGATTCGCTTATCCTTTTTTATAACAATGAAGGATATCTTGATGCCGAGGTGGTGGATGATACATTCTGGGTTGGTGACGATAAGCGAAATGTTTATATCATGGTCGAGATTAACGAAGGAAAGCAGTATTATTTCGGTGATGTATACTTTACGGGCAATAAAGTGCTCGAAAAATATCAGCTCGAGGCCCAGGTAGCCCTGCAAAACGGAAAACCTTTCAATAAAACCAAATTCGATTTTACTAAGGAAGCGCTTACCACTCGGTATCGAGAGGAAGGGTATTTGTGGGTGCAGCTTGATGATCAACGGCATTATCGCGGGGATACCATTGATGTAACATTCGACATATCTGAGAGTATTCCTGCTATTGTCCGCAAGGTCGATATCGTAGGTAATAACAAAACGCGGGAGAAGGTGATACGCCGGAAAATCAAGCTGATGCCCGGTCAGAAATACAAGCAGTCGCTCATGATGCGGAGTGTGCGTGATATTTATCAGCTCAACTATTTCGATAATGTCGTGCCTGATTTGCGGCCCAATGAAGACGGTACAGTCGATTTTGTATTCGATATTACCGAAAAGGAGAATATCGGCCAGCTTCAGCTTGGCGCGGCCTACAGTCAGGTTGACGGTTTTGTGGGAACATTCTCGACTTCCATACCCAATTTCCGCGGCGCAGGACAGCAGCTCGATCTGGCGCTCGAATACGGAAAGCGGCGTCAGCACCTCTCGGCCGGTTTTACCGAGCCCTGGGCATTCGACAGTCCCACCCGTCTTTCGGGAAGTCTCTTTTTCAGCAGGACCCAGTATAGTGACGATAACGATGATATTCTGCAGAGCTATGGAGCGACCTTTGGTATAGGGCGGGAGCTTAAATGGCCCGACGACTTCTTTTATGCATCCATGAGCTACCGAATCAGTAGGGAAGAAGAGTACTGGGATCAAGATGTTCTTTATAAAAGCAACCGTCTGGAAGTAAAGCATAAAGGATGGCTCAGCCGGGTGAGTTTTACACTCAGGAGAGACGATACCGATATGCCGCTCTTTCCTTCACGGGGTTCGAATTTTTATATTTCACCTGAGATCTCCGGTCTTGGCGGAGATTTCAAATACCTGAAAGGCACGGTAGGTATCGATAACTATTTCCCTCTGTTCTGGAAATTTGTCCTGGGCAGCAGGGTTAAATTCGGTCTTATCGAGCCGCTGGGCAAAGGACCGATTGTCATTTCCCGCTACGATCTGTTTACCGCGGGTGGTGTCTATGGTGTCGATGCCGTTATCAGGGGGTATGATGAATTTTCCTTTGGTGGTCGGTATGAACGGGGCTTTATGAACGAAGACGGTATTGCCATGCTGTCGCTATCGTCGGAACTCAGATTTCCGATTCTCGAACAGCAGCTCTATCTTGCAGCTTTTGCCGATCTTGGAAATACCTGGAGTAGTCTCGATGCGGTCGATTTTGCCGATATGTATCCGGGCCTTGGTCTCGGATTCCGCCTCATGGTTCCCATGCTCGGACTTATCGGGTTTGATTTTGGTTGGGGCCTCTCGGATCCTGATAAGAAAGGCCATTTTTACGACCGGTTCCAGCCGCACCTGAAGACACATTTTATTATGAACAAAGGGTTCTAAAACTGGAACAATCCCGAAAAAATCGGTACAGGATCCTGAGTGAGGCAGTGGATGATTGGGTGTCCACTGCACAATATCGTATTTTGTGTTTCGAAATTTAATAACCTAGGAGGTTTTATGCTTTTATCACGTCATGTCCGGATTGCCGTTCTGGCCGTTTTGGGCGCAAGTTCACTAATTTTTGCCGAGTTGAAAATCGGATTCATTAACTCGCAGAAAATATTCAAGGAGTATGAGGGCACAAAAGAGGCCCAGGAGAAGTTTGACAAGGAAGCTGCCAAATGGGAGCAGGAAGCAACCGATCGCCAGAAAGAGATCAAGGAACTTCAGGAACAGCTCGAAAAGCAGAGCCTGATGCTCAGTTCCGAACGGCGGAAGGAGCTTGAAGACAAGATCAAACAGAAATACGCCCAGTATCAGGAATTTCTGCAGCAGAAATTTGGTCAGGAAGGCGAAGTTGTCAAAAAGAATGTCGAGCTTACCAAGCCGATTATTGAAAAAATGCGGGTGATTATCGATAAAATCGCCAAAGAAGAGCATTATGATTATATCTTTGATGAAAGCGCGGGTGGCGTAATCTTTGCCAAAAAAGGTTTTGATCTGACCGGGCGTGTCCTCAAAGTGCTCAACGCTCAGGAATAAGAAGAAAAAAGGAGTAATGAAGCAGGGTAAATATAAAGAATCCCGTTACTTCATTACTCCATCATTCCATCACTCCAATTCTTTAAAAAAGTAGACTCCGGCACTGCCCGTTTAGTATCTTCACGAGGGCCGAAAACATCAATTATTTTGACTATCAATGAAATTATCAGAAATTGCCGAAATATTACAATGTTCAATTCCACAGGAAAGTGCCGGAATTGAAATAGACTCAATTACTTCTCCGGAATATGCTTCAGATCGAAGCATCACATTTCTTTCTAATCCCCGTTTTATTGATGCTGTTCGAGATTGTAAAGCCCGAGCGGTTATTACCCGCAAAGATCAGGAAGTAGAAGGTAAAATCTCACTTGTTGTCGATAATCCTTATGTGGGTTATGCAAAGGTAGCCCAGCTTTTTGAAACCTGGCTTCCAGCGGACGGCACGGTTCATAATACTGCCATCGTCGGTTCCGATACAACTATTGCCGATGATGTGCGAATAGGTCCTTATGCCGTAATCGGTGATGATTGTTCTATTGCGGCGGGAACTGTGATCGGTGCTCACGTTGTTGTCGAACACAATGTTTCGATCGGCGAAAACTGCCGGATACATGCTGGTGTAAAAGTGACCCGTGATTGTTGGGTCGGCAATCGGGTAATAATCGAATGCGGTGCAATAATCGGCAGTGAAGGGTTTGCCAATGGCCGCACCAAAAACGGAGAATGGGTCAGGATACCATCATTTGGTAATGTTGTTGTCGATGATGATGCCTGGGTTGGCGCCAATACCTGTATCGACAGAGGGTCGTTCGGTTCTACCCGGATCGGCAAAGGGGCTCGACTGGATAATCTCATTCATATTGCCCATAATGTTAGGGTTGATGATCATACTGCCATGGCTGCACAGACCGGTATTGCAGGAAGCTGCAATATCGGTAAAAGAACGATTCTTGCCGGGCAGGTTGGGGTTGCCGATCATGTCAATATTGGGGATGATGTTTTTATCGGGGCAAAAGCTGGTATCAGCAAAGGTGTTGAATCGGGAAGAAAGATGACCGGTTGTCCGGCGCGGGATATCATGAAAATACGTCGTATTGAAGCGGTGCAGTTATCACTTCCCGATATGGCAAAGGAACTCAAAATGCTCAAAAGGGAAGTTCAGCAATTAAAAGAAACCTTGTCTTCTGATGAGGAATAGATAGAGAAAGGACCGGTAGATATGGCTCGTCAGCATACAATCAGCACATCGGTTTCCCTTGAAGGGATCGGGCTTCATACCGGGGAGCCGGCAAAGATCACTCTGAATCCTGCTCCGGAAAATTATGGTATCCGATTTGTAAGAACCGATATCGACAAGCGCGTTGAAATTCAGGCTGATATTGACAATGTTGTCGATCTGGAATGGAAAACCGCTATCGGCAAGGATGGTGTCAATATTTATTCTATGGAACACCTGATGGCTGCATTTGCCGGGCTGGAGATTGATAACTGTCTTGTTGAAGTTCACTCATCAGAAATTCCGCTCATGGACGGCAGTGCGCTTCCCTATGTTAATTTAGTTAAGGAAGCCGGCATTATAGAACAGTCTGCCGAACGTGAGTTCCTTACCATTGAAGAGCCTCTGACGTATGTCGAAGGGGAGCAGGCACTGGGTGTATTCCCCTGCGATCACTTCAGATTAACCTGCGCTATCGATTATAAACATCCGGCCCTGGGGGCTCAGTATACGACGATGTTTTCGCTGAAGGAGTTTGTTGATGATTTCGCTCCTGCGCGGACATTCACGTTTTTATCCTGGATTGAAAAACTGCGGGAACAGGGCCATATCAAAGGCGGCACCCTCAGCAGCGCCCTTATGGTGCAGGATATAGACATTACCCAGGAACATGTTGAATATATGCTCCGGCTTTTCAATGAAAAAGGTCCGATCAAGCCCGGCAAAAACGGATTCGTTAATAATGTCAAACTCCGGTTCTACAACGAACCCTGCCGTCATAAAGCCCTCGATATCATAGGTGATTTGTACCTTCTGGGCAAACCGCTGAAAGCCCATATTCTTGCTTCCCGTCCGGGTCATGAGGCCAACCACCGCATGGCTAAAGAGATACGTCAATCGATTGCCCGATCAAAACGGGCCAAGACCGGCGAGATTAAAAAAGCATTGAACCATTCGGATATCCTCGACATTTTACCGCACCGGTATCCATTCCTGCTTATCGACAGTGTGCTCGATATCGAACCCAACAAGAGTATCGTTGCAACAAAAAACATTTCGTTCAGCGATCCTTTTTTCCAGGGACATTTCCCCGGAGACCCGATTATGCCGGGCGTTCTTCAGGTGGAAGCAATGGCGCAGGCCGGGGGTATTATGGGACTCTACGGCCAAAAACTCGGAAAAGATAAAGCCATAGCTTTTCTGGGTATCGACAGAGCGCGTTTTCGGAATCCGGTTCGCCCCGGCGACCTTTTGCGTATTGAAGTTGAACTGTTGCAGAACAGACGGGGAACTATTCGCTTTGCAGGAAAATGTACTGTCGACGGCAAAGTTACCTGTGAAGCCGAATTAATGGCAATGCTGACAAAACGATGATATGACTCAAAAAAACATACATGAAACTGCACTCGTAAGTCCCGGCGCCCGAATCGGTGATAATGTCCAGATAGGACCCTACACCATCGTCGAAGAAAATGTTATTATTGATAATGGCTGCACGATCGGTCCCCATGCCCTGATCGGTTTTGGGACGAGACTTGGAAAAAACTGCAAAGTATTCAAAGGCGCTTCCCTTGGAACTGTCCCTCAGGACCTGAAATTTGGTGGTGAAGATACCGAGCTTATAATCGGTGATAATACCGTTGTTCGTGAGTTCTGTACGCTTAACCGGGGAACAAATGCCCTCGGGAAAACCACGATCGGTAAAGATTGTCTTCTTATGGCCTATTGCCATGTCGCCCATGATTGTGTTATCGGTGAAAATGTAATCATCTCGAATAATCTTGCCATGGCTGGTCATGTGACTGTGGGTAATTATGTCACCATCGGAGGTGTCGTTGCTGTTCACCAGTTCTGCAGAATAGGGGATTATGCCTTTATCGGCGCAACAAGTTACCTTAACATGGATGTTGTCCCCTTTGCCCTCTGCGCTGGAAATCCTCCCAGTATCCGAAGTATCAACAAGATCGGTCTCGAGCGACGAGGCTTTGACGTGGAGCGTCAAAGAAAAGTCAAACGGGCCTACCGCATGCTTTTCAAAGACCATCCCTTTATCAATGACGCCATTCAGGATCTTACCGATTCATTCCCCGGTGATGACGATATCCGTCAGCTGGTCGAATTTGCTCGTGACAGCAGTCGTGGATTAGTGAGAATGTGAGGGTAATGGATCAGGATGGCGCTCTAATTACACCAAAATGATTCTCAGGGCCAGAGCAAGCATTCAGTTAATGAATTTCTCCAGATAGCATAATGGCACGGCATATTCATCGGCTGTTGTAAATACCCGATATCCGAGTTTCCTGTAGAGGAAGAGACTTTTTTCTGCAGATCCAGTATTTTGGGAATGTCATCTGGATTTGCAATCGATATGGTAACGGGTATTCTGGTTTTCACGACTTTATGATGGGGTACGATTGGCAGGAATAACGGTAATGACCTCTTCCAGTCTGCTGTCGGTGATGAATTCTTTGAGCCAATTGTCGGGGACGGCGAGAATTAGTTCGATGCCTTCTTTTTGGAACACACCGTTATAATAGAGCAGGGCGCCCACACCGCAACTATCGATAAAGGATACTTCTTCCATATCCACGATAATTTTTTTAAAGAGCCCACCGCCGTGGCTTTCGAGTAGTTTACCCAGCTCAATACTCCGTTTGCCTTTAATAACGCCATCTAAAGGGATAGTTTTGGTATGGATAGATTGTGTCATAAGGGTTGTTCCTTTTTAGAATCAGAATAGTCCGCGGACTTTTCCGGTCGATGTATCTACATCGATTCTACGGAACGCGGGATCGGATCCGGAGCCGGGCATGAGATTTATTTTGCCCGCCACCGGGCATATAAATCGGGCGCCTTCGTAGGTGAGGAAATCTCTCACCGGAAGCGTCCACCCCCGGGGCGCTCCTTTCAAGGTCGGGTCATGGGAGAGTGATAAGTGGGTTTTTACCATGACCGTTGCGTAGTCGTTGTATTTCGGATCTTTTTCGAACGCCCTGGCTTTTACCTCGGCTTCGGGCGAATAAAAAACGCCGTCGGCCCCGTATACTTCTTTTGCTATCAATTCTACACGGCGGCGAAGGGGAGTGTCAAGAGAATAAAGATATTTGAACTCTTTGGGCTCTTCGCAGGCATCTAAAATGGCGTCGGTAAGTTCCTGTGCTCCTTCCCCGCCGTAGCGCCAGTGGTTTGAAACCGCCACCCGGGCACCGGCATCCTCGCACAATTTCTTGACAAGCTTTATTTCATCGGTGGTATCGGTGGGAAAAACATTGATACAGACAACGGGAGGAATGCCCGATTTCTTGACGGTTTTAACATGATGCAAGAGGTTTTTAAAGCCCTCTTCAAGCCACGCAAGATTTTTGGAGAAATACTCCTTGGGGATCGGTTTGCCCGGAGGGCAGGGGGGAGCGCCGGCCCGGACTCCATGATGTTTCAGGCCCCGGATCGTTGCGGTAATTACCGACACATCGGGAATATGGTTGGAGAGGCGTGACTTTACATTCCAGAATTTTTCGAACCCGATATCGGCGCCGAAACCCGATTCGGTGACATGATAATCGGCAAGCTTCAGACAGAGCTTGTCGGCAACAATCGATGACTGCCCTAAAGCAATATTGGCAAAGGGACCGGCATGAACCAAACAGGGCTGCCCTTCGATCGACTGCATCAGATTCGGATTGATCGCACTCATCATCCAGGCGGTCATGGCGCCGGCACATTCGAGATCTTCGGTAGTAACCGGGTTGCCTTTCCTGTCATAGGCAACGACAATTTTTCCCATACGCTCCCGGAAATCGGCCAGGTTGTTGAATATGGCCAGTATCGCCATGACTTCGGAGCTGACCGCGATACTGAACTTGGACTGCATCATGAAACCATCCATTTTACCACCGATTCCCATGATGATGCTCCGAAGCGCCTGGGCACAGAAATCGATTACCCATCCGACATTGATATTATAGGGGTCGATATTAATCCTCTTAAGGTTCCGCTTCGCCAGTTGTTGGTCGTCGTAATTAAATTCATGCTGCATACGGGCGGTAAGGGCAACCATGCAGAGGTTGTGGGCATTCATGACTGCATTGATATCGCCGGTAAGTCCAAGAGAAAAATCGGTGAGAGGGATACACTGGCATAATCCGCCGCCGGCGGCAGAGCCCTTGATATTCATCGTGGGGCCACCTGAAGGCTGACGGATGCAGGCGGTGGTCTTCTTGTTACGCTTTCCCAGGCCCTGCAAGATACCCATCGTGGTGGTTGATTTACCCTCTCCAAAAGGAGTCGGCGTTATCGCCGTGACTTCAATGAATTTTCCATTTGGGTTATTTTTTGTCCGCTCCAGCACCGATGCATAATCCACCTTGCCGATATAATGACCGTTAGGAATAATCTCTTCTTTGGTCAAACCAAGCTCATCACCGAGCTGGAATATGCTCTTCATCCGTTTCTCGGCGTCTTCGGCAATCTGCCAGTCAGCGTATTTGGTTGGATCCAGGGGCATGGGCGTTTCCTTTATACAAATGAGGTAACCACTCAATTTCACGGATGTTCTCAAAAAAAATATAATACATTGAAAGCATCAACAGGATAGGGCAGAGAAAAATACTTCGAACACCTTATTTTAATGCTTGAACGACCGTTCTCCGGTATAGACCATCGCAACATTCGCCTCGTTGCAGGCTTCAATGGATTCAAAGTCGCGCAATGAGCCTCCGGGCTGGATAATCGCCGAGATGCCTTCATTAATTCCCACTTCAACACCGTCTTTAAAGGGAAAAAACGCATCCGATATCATGCAGCTTCCGATAAGCCCGCCCTTTTTCTCGACAACCTCATTATCGACTGCCTTTTTCGCTTCAGCATCATCCAGCAGCGCGTAGCTTGTTGTATGCCGTTCCCAGCAGATTCGGTCGGCGAGTTTCCGGTATGCCTTATCCCGGGCGATTTCCGCAACGCCCACGCGATCCTGCTCACCGGTTCCGATTCCTACCGTAACGCCGTCTTTGACATAAATTACCGAATTTGAAGTAACCCCGGATTCCACAAGCCATCCGAACAGAAGGTCTTCGTATTCCTTGTCGGTTGGAAGCCGTTGTATTTTGTACTCATTACCTTTGTAGGTTGTTTGCGCCGGGGTCAGATCATCTTTAGTTAACGCCCTGGGCGAATAAGACCATTGGGCAATTATACCGCCGTCCATAAGAGATTTGAAATCGATGAACCGCTGTCCTACATACTCCTGGAGTTTTGCGATATTTTCGATTCTCATGACCCGCAGGTTCTTCTTTTTCGCAAACATGTCCATTACGCCGTCGGCAAATTCCGGTGCAGCAACGACTTCCGAATAACTTCCGCAAATCAATTCGGCGGTTTCCTTATCGACCTGGCGGTTGAGTGCAATTGCTCCGCCGAACGCCGCAATCCGGTCGGCCATGAGTGCCTTATGGTAAGATTCGGCGAGCGTTTTCCCTTTAGCAACGCCACAGGGGTTATTGTGCTTCACAATTACCGTGCAGGGTGTGTCGGAGAAATAGCGGAGGATATTCAGAGCATTATCGACATCGGTGACATTGATTTTTCCCGGATGCTTACCCGACTGGAGAAGTTCGATATCGGAGGCCAGATATTTTCCTGGAAGGATTGTTGACACTCCGCCAAGGGATATGTTGCCGTTTATCAATTTGTACAACGCCGCTTCCTGCCCCGGATTTTCGCCGTACCTCAGCCCCTTTTCGACACCGTCGATTATCCATGATGCCTTCTCGAACATAAGTGTCTGTTTGCCGTTCTCACCGGTAAATGAAATCTCCATTGTTTTGGGAAAATGATCATCCATGATTGTTTTGTAGGCTGCCTTGAAATCCTGCATTGCTCAACTGTCTCCTTACTTTATGATTAAGAAATTATTTACCCTCCGAACACACCGAAAGGCACGGAAAAAGAAGGTCGAATCCCTCAGCTCAGCGTCATCAGCGTTCCAATCTTCGCTTCGCCGATTCGACTGTATTATACATCAGCATGGTAATGGTCATGGGGCCCACACCGCCGGGAACCGGAGTGATCAGACCTGCTTTTTCTTTGACCGCATCAAAATCGACATCGCCCACCAGACGGTATCCCTTTTTCTTCGATGCATCTTCGACCCGGTTAACCCCCACATCGATTACAACGGCGCCTTCCTTGATCATATCGGCAGTAATCGTATTGGGCCTTCCTGCTGCGGCGATAATGATATCACCCTGCCGTGTGTATGAAGCTATGTCTTTTGTCCGGGTATGACAGACGGTCACCGTGGCGTTGGCGTGCTCTTTTTTCTGAATCAGCATGTTGGCGATCGGCTTACCGACAATATTGCTTCTTCCAACCACCACAGCATGAGCTCCTTCAATGGTGACCCCACTGCGGATAAGGAGCTGGATAATACCGTGAGGGGTACAGGGAAGGAATGTGGGTTCACCAACCATCATACGGCCGATTGAGACAGGATGAAACCCATCGACATCTTTCTCCGGAAGGATTGCTTCAATGACTGTTTTTTCATCACAGTGCCCCGGCAGCGGCAGTTGGACAAGGATCCCGTCGATTTTAGGATCATTATTCATCCGGTGGATAAGCTCCAGAAGCTCCTGCTGAGTAGTTTCGGCAGGAAGATGATTGTTATCCGAATAAATCCCGAGGTCTTCACAGGTACGTTCTTTTCCCCGCACGTAGGATTGTGATGCCGGGTCGTCTCCTAAAAGGATAACGCCCAATCCGGGGGGTATTCCCTCTGATTTTAGCTTTTCGACTTCCTTTTTGAGTTCTTCACGAATATTCTGCGATACCTGTTTGCCGTCGATAATCCGGGCTGCCATTAAAAATCTCCTCCTGTTAGTGAAACCAGTACTCAGGCACACAAAAATAATATTAGGGAGGGAAGTGAGTTTGGAGAGAGGCGATTTTATGGAGTTCGATTTTTATATATCGGCAAAATCCATATCCTTTGCCGCCCTGACTTCATCCAGCCGGGTTACCGGCGTTGAGAGGGGAGCTTTTGTAAGCTTTTCGGGATTATCCCGGGCTTCCTGTGCCAGTTCAAGCATTGCCTGAGCGAATGCATCCAGCGTTTCCTTGCTCTCTGTTTCGGTCGGTTCGATCATGAGTGCCTCTTTAACGATGAGCGGGAAATAGGCTGTTGGCGGATGGAATCCTTTGTCGATAAGTCCCTTGGCAATATCCAGGGCATGAATGCCATGTTCGACCTGTTTTTTTGCCGAGATTACAAACTCGTGCATGCAGGTGCGCAGATGAGGAATATCATAATGATTTTTCAGACTGTGCATGAGATAATTTGCATTGAGCACTGCATTTTCAGATACCCGCACAAGACCTTCAGCACCCAGGCTCAGGATATAGGCATAGGCCTTGAGACAGACGGAAAAATTTCCATAGAATGGAGCGATATAGCCGATAGAGTCGGGGTAATCATAATTGAGGGCATAGGTGCTGTCGTTTCTTTTCACGATACGGGAAATCGGGAGGAATTTTTCGAGATGTTTTTTCACGCCCACCGGTCCGGAACCGGGACCACCGCCACCATGGGGAGTCGAAAATGTCTTATGAAGATTGAGATGAACAACATCGAAATTGGCGTCACCCGGACGGAATTTGCCCAAAACAGCATTCAGATTGGCGCCGTCATAGTAGAGAAGTGCATCGTGGCTGTGAACAATGTCGGCGATTTTTGCGATATCAGCATTGAATATACCCAGCGTGTTGGGGTTGGTCAACATGAGTGCAGCCGTTTCATCGGTGATCATTTCTTCGAGCTTTGCAACATCGAGAGCCCCGGTTTTTGCATTGGTCGGCACTGCACGCACCGCATAACCTGCGGTTGCCGCACTCGAGGGATTCGTCCCATGTGCTTCATCGGGAATAAGCACTTCGGTTTTTTTATTGCCTTTGTTTTTGTGGTAGGCGGCTATAAGCATCATTCCGGTGAGTTCCCCGTGAGCACCGGCCAAGGGCTGCAGCGTGAAAGCATCCATACCGGTAATCTCGTTAAGCAACCCTTCCAATTCGTAAAGTACGGTAAGGGCTCCCTGGGTCAGCATTCCGCCCCGTCGAAGCTGGGGGAGAAGGGGATGGAGTTCGGCGAAGCCCGCGAGCTGGGCAATTTTCTCATTGATTTTAGGGTTATATTTCATGGTGCAGGAACCAAGGGGATAGAAATTAGTATCCACACCGAAATTTTTCCTCGAAAGCTCGGTGAAATGACGAACCACATCGAGTTCGGAAAGTTCACTGAGATTCAATTCGGTAGAGCGGGCATACTTTTCGTCGATTTCTATGTTAATGGGAACGTCGGTTGCCGGAAGGTTGACTCCGGTTCTTTCTTTAACGGATTTTCTGAATATTACCGACATACAACCTCCTCGAGTGCTTCGGCAAACGTGCCGATTTCGGATTTTGTTCTTTTTTCGGTTACCGCCACCAGCAGGTAGTTTTCCATTCCCGGATAATAGCGACCAAGAGGAAATCCTGCGGCAAAGCCCTTTTCGATCATTTTCCCGACACATTCGCCGGCATCCATGGGCAGACGGATGGTGAATTCATGAAAGGTAGGCGATGATTCCATGACCTGCACACAGGGGATGGCTTTAATGCGCTGTTTGGCGTAGTGTGCTTTGTCAAGGCATAGTTTTGCAGTCTTTTTAAGCCCCTGCGTTCCCATAAGGCTCAGATAGATATGTGCTCTCAACGCGCATAATGCCTGGTTGGTGCAGATATTCGATGTTGCTTTTTCGCGACGGATATGCTGTTCCCGGGCCTGGAGTGTCAGAACAAAGCCTTCTTTGCCGTTACGGTCGAGTGTTTTTCCGACAATTCGTCCGGGCATCTTACGGGCGAGTTTCTTTGTTGAGGCCATGAATCCCAGATAGGGGCCGCCAAACGAGAGCGGAATACCAAGCGGCTGGCCTTCACCAGTGGCGATATCGACACCTATTTCACCGGGAGACTTAAGAAGTGCCGCAGCAATGGGATTCACCGACTGGATAGCAAGAGCGCCATGCTCATGACATTTCTTGACAATGTCGGTGTGATCGTCGACAACCCCGAAGAAATTAGGGTTTTGAAGGATTACCGCTGCGGTGTCGTTGTCGAGAAGTTCGAATATTTTGTGGCGTTCACTCTGGCCGTGACTGACCGGAACTTCATGAAAATCGATCGAGAGATTTGCGGCGTAGGAATAGATCATTTTGCGGTAGATCGGATTAACACCGCCGTCCATGACAATTTTCCGCCGCCGGGTAGCCGAGATAGCCATCTGACAAGCTTCGTAGAGAGCCGTGCCGCCGTCGTAGAGCGATGCATTGGATACCTGCATATCGGTCAGTCTGCAGATATGGCTCTGGTATTCATAATAGGCTTGAAGGGTGCCTTGCGAAAGCTCGGGCTGATAGGGGGTATAGGAAGTATAAAACTCGCTCCGTCCGGTAAGTGCATCAACAGCAGCCGGAATGAAATGGTCATAAAATCCCCCGCCTAAAAAACTGGTCAGATGCGAGTAATTCCGGGATGCAAGCTCTTCAAAGTAGCGCATAACCTCAAATTCGGATTTGCCTTTGGGGATATCAAGCGACAATAACCGAAGCGGGGCGGGGATATCGGCGAAAAGATCACTCATGGATTTTGCTCCGCATTTCTTGAGCATCTCCTGCTGTTGATGAGGGGTATTTGCAATGTATGCCATGTCGGTCCTTTGTTAATGAACGGAATAGAACGCCGATTTTGCTGATTTTCGCCGATCTGAGATCAGGAGAAATGAAGATATTGAATAATGAATAAGGAGTTTTAAATGTCGAAGAAAAGGGAAAAAAGATCGGATTAAATTCTTTACTTCATTATTCCTTGTTCAGTATTCGATATTGCACGCTCTCATCATCAGCGAAGATCCGCGCAATCTGCGTTATCAGCGTTCTATCCTCTTAAAAAAAATCGATAATTTTTTTCCAGCGGGTAGCCCTTTTGTAAAAGGGCTTTTCGACAATTGAGCCTGCTAACTCATTGCGTTCACCCCGGGCGATTATTTTGGTGCCGGGCGAAGCCTGCTCCGGGGATACATAACCCAGGGCTATGGCTTTTTGTAATGAAGGCGAATAAGAGCCACTGGTTATTATTCCTGTTTCTTTTCCGGAGGGGTCGATTATTTTGTCGCCATGACGAGCCGCCCGCCGGCCATCGAATTCGATTGCAACAAGGCTCTGCTTATGTCTGCTTTTATCGCAAACGACTGAGCTGCCGACAAACTCTTTGGAGCAGTCGATCAACTTACCGAATCCCATCTCTCCGGGATTGCGATGTTCATCCATTTCGTGACCAAAGAGAGGAAAACACATCTCGAGCCGGAGTGTATCCCGGGCACCGAGACCTGCTGGTTCTGCCCCCAATTTTATGAGCATATTCCAGATGCCCGGAGCAGCATCCTGCTCGCAATAAAGCTCAAAGCCGATTTCTCCGGTATAGCCGGTCCGGCTGATAAGAACTGTGTGGCTATTGATTTTGCACGTTCGGTGTGTATACGATTTCATATCCGACAAATCGCAGTCTACCACTTTCTGCATGATCGGAGGAGATTTCGGGCCCTGAAGATCGAGTTTGGCATAAGGGATCTTTTCAACCTTCGTATCCGCCGATACCCGCGATTGAATCCATTTCAGGTCGGAATCCTGTGTTCCTGCATTGACCACCATCATAAAATCATTCTCGTCGAAGCGATAGATGATGAGATCGTCGATAACCCCGCCACGTTCATTACACATAAATCCATTGCGGCATCGGCCTACAGCACAACCGGGAACATCGCAGGTCGTGATCCGATTCAGGTCGGAACAGGCCGCGGGGCCCGAAATTTGTATTTCTCCCATATGGCAGGTATCGAACAGGGCGGCAGCATCGCGGGCCGCTTCATGCTCTTTAATAATGCCTTTGTACTGTATCGGCATTTCAAATCCTCCAAAGGGGGCCATTTTAGCGCCGAGATCGACATGTTTTTCATATAATGCTGTTTTTTTCATAAGACACTTAACATGTGGTAAGTCGTTTCAAAGAAAAGGAGTGTTTCAAAATATATAAAACAAAGCTGGAATTCAAATGGAAGAGGCGAGAAGCTAAAGGGCGAAATATTATTTTATTATCCTGAAGATATTACTGCCTTGTTCAAGGAGACATGCCATGGATGATCCCTGGGAAATTATCCGCAAGGAAAAAGGAATCCCTCATAAAGGTGAGTATGTCCGGAGTAAAAAATTCGGCACGCTCTGGAAAGTCATTATCGAAAAAGAGGGGTATGTCAATGTTGAAGACCATCCTGTAACACAAGACCCCCGAATGGTCCCCGCCATAACGCTTACCTACTGGAAAGAAGAGGAAGGGTTATCCGAGGGTGAGGGCAAGACGATGACCTTTGACTACACCCGGTTCGATACGACTTTTGAGCTTCATTGGGAACGTGTAGAGGAGGATAAAGGGTAAAGATTACGGGTTAAGATTGAATATGAGAAATACTGATTTTTCTTATATCGTAATCTTTCCCCGTAATCTTACACCGCTATCATTATCTTATGCTTTTTTCGGCGGTTTCAGCGCAAGTGCAATTCCTGCAGCGATAAGGCAGGCAACTGATGCGATGATAAAAGGTTGTCGCCAAGCCTCAACTCCCGCGCCCGATTTGGCGGCGGCATCTTTGAAAAAACCGGCAACCTGCGGACCGGCAATACCGGCAATAGCGTATGCCAGAAATACCCATCCGTAGTTGGGACCGAGGTTTTTCGTTCCGAAGAAATCTGAGGTTGCCGTTGGAAAGAGTGAGAAATTACCACCAAAATTAAATCCGATGACGCTTGCTCCCACTATCAAGCCGATAACCGTTCCGCCCATTTTCAGAAAAAGGAGCATGATTATCCCCTGAAGCAGACACATGGCGAAAAGGGCCATCTTACGGCCGATTTTATCGGAGACAGTTCCCCAGACGATTCTTCCCAGGCCGTTGAATATGGCATACCAGGCCATTGCGGTTCCAGCGATCGTTGCAGCACTTTGAGCTGTTGCAACACCGCTTGCCTGAAGAGCATCGATACCAAAGAGACGGATACAGTAGATGACCATCAGACCGGCAAGGCCGGATCCGGTGAACATGAGAAGAAGCATATAATACTGCGGGGTACCGAGCATCTCTTTACTGGTCATGTCGACTGTCCCAGGTTTGCCTGAAGCTGCAGAAGGCGGTTCCCATCCCGTCGGCAAATATCCCTCCGGCGGATCAATCATCACCAGACTCCCAATTAAAACGACCAAGGCAAAGATAATCCCATAGATCAGGAAAACGCTCTGAACACCGGGAAGACCAAAAAAACTGGTTGTATTTAAAAGGCCACCGAACCAGGAACCGGCGAGTTTAACCCAGATCGTTGCACCGAAACCGAATCCGGCGACACCAAGGCCCGCGATCATCCCTTTTTTGTCGGGGAACCATTTGAGTCCGACTGCAATGGGCACAACATAGGCTATACCGATACCCGCACCGCCGATAACTCCGATGCAGATAAACTGGGCAGCAAAACTGCTTCCAAAAAATCCTCCAAGTATGTAACCCAAACCCAAAACAAATCCCCCGAGCATCGTTGCTTTCCGGGGTTCTTTTTTTGCCCATGGTCCTACAAGAACCATAACAATAGCAAAAGTTGCCAGTCCTGCAGAAAAAATCCAGGCAGCCTGCGTTGCAGAGAATCCATATTCTCCGCCTTCCGCAAGTGGAACCGTAATCTTTTTAGTAAATACACTCCATGCATAGATAGCTCCGAGGCACAGTTGGACAAGTACTGCGCCCACTACGACAAGCCACCGGTTTTGTACCTTTTGATCAGCCATAATACGGCAGTCCTTTCAGCAGATAAAACGTGAAAAACGCCGGGCGCGTTTCATTAAAAAAACGCCCGGCGCCGTAATGTACCAGATTAATTACTACTGACGACCTTCGATAAGAGAATCGACTACCGAAGGATCTGCAAGTGTAGATGTGTCGCCCAGAGTTCCTCTGTCGCTCACACCTTCGGCTATTTTGCGGAGAATACGACGCATGATCTTACCGGAACGTGTCTTGGGCAGTGATGGTGCAAACTGAATTTTATCAGGAGCTGCAATCGGACCAATCTCCTTACGGACATGTTTGACAAGCTCTTTTTTCAGTTCTTCGCTTTCGGTGACACCGTCAACAAGAGTTACGTAGGCATAGAGTCCCTGTCCCTTAATCTCGTGGGGCATGGGAGCAACAGCAGCTTCAGATACTTTGCTGTGGCTGACAAGCGCACTTTCAACTTCAGCAGTACCGATACGATGACCCGATACGTTTACAACGTCATCAATACGGCCCATCAACCAGTAATCACCCTCTTCATCAACACGGCAGCCGTCACCGGTGAAATAGAGATTCTCATACATGCTGAAATAAACATCCATAAACCGATCATGATCACCCCAGGTGGTACGCATCATCGAAGGCCATGGCTTCTTGATACAGAGCTTGCCGCCTTCATTTTTTTCGGCTTCACTGCTGTCATCACGAAGGATCACCGGTTCAACACCGAAGAACGGACGGTTGGCGCTACCGGGTTTGAGCGGCGTCGCTCCGGGAAGCGGCGAAATGAGGATACCACCGGTTTCGGTCTGCCACCAGGTGTCCACAATCGGACAGCGGCCTTTACCGACCTTTTCATAGTACCACATCCATGCCTCAGGATTGATCGGCTCACCAACTGAACCGAGCACTTTCAGGCTGCTCATGTCATATTTTGCCGGCCACTGGTCGCCCTGACGAATCAGTGCACGAATAGCGGTAGGCGCAGTGTAGAATTGAGTAATCTTGAATTTGTCGATCATCTGCCAGTACCGTCCTGCATCAGGATACATCGGTGTGCTCTCGAACATTACCGAGGTCGTACCGTTGCAGAGCGGACCATAGACAATGTAGCTGTGACCGGTTATCCAACCGATATCGGCGGCACAGCAGTAAATGTCATCTTCGTGAATATCGAAGATATATTTATGGGTCAGGCTTGTGTAGAGAAGGTAGCCTGCGGTTGTGTGGACAACACCCTTGGGCTTGCCGGTTGAACCTGAAGTATAGAGAATAAAGAGAGTATCTTCTGCATTGATGTGTTCGGCTTCACACTCGGCCGATGCATCTTTCATAACATCGCCGTAGAAAACGTCACGACCTTCGGTCATGGCACATTCGGAATCGGTTCTCTGAATAACGATCACTTTTTCGATGCTCGGCGTATCTTTAACAGCTTCATCAGCAATCTGCTTCAGAAGAACATCCTTACCCGCACGTTTCGAAACATTGGCGGTGATAAGAATTTTACACTGGGAATCGTTGATCCGGTCACGAAGCGAATCAGCACTGAATCCACCAAAAACGATCGAATGGATTGCACCGATACGGGTACAGGCGAGCATCGCTACAGGAAGCTCGGTTACCATGCCAAGATAGATACAAACACGATCGCCTTTTTTCACGCCGAGACCTTTGAGTACGTTGGCGAATTTGCAGACATCTTCATGAAGCTGCTTGAAGGTGATAGTTTTCTCTTCATCGGGTTCATCGCCCTGCCATATAAGCGCAGCTTTGTCACCACGATCTTTTAGATGACGGTCGAGGCAGTTGTAAGATACATTCAAATCACCATCTGCAAACCAGGTGTGATTTACATTTCGTCCTTTGGTATCCCAATTGTACTCGCGTACTTTCGTTGGCTTTTTAAACCAGTCCAGTGTCTCTGCCTGTTCCATCCAGAATCCATCAGGATCGTTGATCGAACGATCATACATTTCCTGATACTGTTCCAAATTCGAAATGTGTGCAATCTTCTTGAGTTCTTCCGGCGGCGGAAATTTGCGTTTTTCACTCATCAGAGATGTCATTGATCCTTGTTTCGGTTGGTCCGACATAACTGGAGCTCCTTTCAGTTGTTGGTGAATGATGAAAAAAGATGAAATCAATATTTTAAAAGTTGCTGGACTGAAACATCTCAATATACTAGCTGTACGATATCCTATCCAAGGGGTAATTGTGGATATTTAAATTAATAATAAATCTTAAATAAACAGCTGTGGCAGTAAAGGTTAGGGTGGCCGATTCTGCGTCGTAAAAAGAGTAAGGGAGAGGCAACGTTTCGGGAGAGGGGTGAGGTGAAAAGGAAGAATGGATACAGGCTCCGGGATATCCCACAGGGCAGGACTTCTGCATCAGATTGTCTTTAGTCAAAGAAACTGTAGCGTTGGTAGGGCCTGGGCGGCCCTAGAACCCAGCTTGGAAAATGCTCCTCCTGAGAGCCCAACCCCCGGGCTCCGCCCACCCCCATACTTGGGGACAAAGCCGGAGTACAGACCCCAAGCATTTTTCTCTCAAATTCTCGTTTATAGTCCTCAACCTCAATTTTCACGTTCCTCTTGCTCCTGCCTGAAGAATAATACATATTAAAGCACAAACTACTTCAGTGATCGTATTTATATATGCTTAATACCGCAGAATTTCTCGAGCGCCTGAAGCGCCTTCCGTTTTTTGAAAATCAGATCGTGCATGTTAACACCATTCCTGAGAGGGAACCGGTATATGGGGATCTTGACGGAGGAATGGATTCTGCTGTTTTTGCAGCATTGCAGAAACGGGGGGTAATCCGGCTCTATTCTCATCAGGCCGAAGCTGTCGGTCAGGTTCGCAAGGGGAATAATGTCGTTGTCGTTACGGCAACGGCATCGGGTAAAACCTTATGCTACACAATACCAGTGGTCGAATCGATCCGTTCGGACAGCAGTGCGACCATGCTTTTTTTGTATCCAACCAAGGCATTAGCCCAGGATCAGCTTCGGGGATTGAGTTCACTGCAGGAAAGCGAGTCTGATATTTCTTTTATTGCCGGTACCTACGATGGCGATACTCCAGCGAATCTCCGCCGTAAACTCCGGGACAGTGCTCATATTATTCTTTCCAATCCCGACATGCTTCACCAGGGTATTTTGCCCCAGCATGCACGATGGAACCGGTTTTTCACCCATCTCAGGTACATTGTCATTGATGAAATACATGCCTATCGAGGAATTTTCGGTTCTCACCTTTCCAATGTGATGCGCCGGTTGCGGCGAATTTGTGCACATTATGGGTCATCACCCCAGTTCATATGCTCTTCAGCGACAATCGCTAATCCTGGAGAGCATGCAGAAAGAATCTGTGGCGTTCCCATGAAGCTCGTTGATAACGACGGTTCTCCGCGAGGCTCAAAACAATTCGTGCTGTGGAATCCTCCTCCATTGAAAACCGCAGCTACCGGTGACAACACCAACTGGCGGGCAGGAGGGGATCGGCGAAGTCCGGTCGGTGATGCGGTTTCGTTGATAACTACCCTTGTTAAGGAAAGGGTACAGACCATTGCCTTTGTACGGACCAGACTTGCCGCCGAACTCATTTATAAAAGCTGTCGTGACCGCCTGATGCCGGTTTCGAGAAAGCTTGCCGAATCGGTTCATGCATACCGGGGAGGATATCTTCCCAAGGAACGGCGCGAAATCGAACGGAAACTTGCTGCAAAGAAGATCATGGCGGTGGCAAGTACCAGCGCGCTGGAATTGGGCATCGATATCGGCAGCCTGGATGTCTGTATTCTGGTGGGATATCCCGGTACGATTGCGAGTTTGTGGCAGCGCTCCGGACGGGCCGGGCGGGGAAGAGGGGAGTCGATGGTTTTCCTGATGGGACAGAATGCTCCCATGGACCAGTATCTCATGACCTATTCCGATTACCTGTTCAAACAAAATCCCGAGCATGCGGTTGTTGACGCCGATAATCCCCATATCGTGGTGGGTCATCTGAAATGCGCCGCTAATGAACTCCCCCTCAGTGATGAAAATACCGAGGTGTTTGGTCCGTATGCCCAGCCGGTACTCGAGCTTCTGGAAGAAGATAATGAAGTCTCTCATATCGATAAGAACTGGTACTGGTCCACCTCGGAGTACCCTGCTGCATCGGTAAACCTGCGCAATATCGCCGGGCCCGTATATACGATTCAGGAACAGGCGGAAAATGAGCGGATTATTGGAACACTCGATGAGATCAGTGCACTCTCCCAGCTTCACGATCATGCGGTCTATCTTCACGGCGCCGACACCTATTTTGTTAACAAACTGGATATCCATCGGAAAATCGCGTTCGTGGAACGCAAAGATCTCGATTATTATACACAGGCGGTCACTGTCTCACAGATACAACTCGACAGTAAAGAGATAGAAGAGCCGTGGCATGACGGCGTATTGGGATTTGGTGAAGTGACGGTTACCACTACCACTCCCATGTTCAAGAAAATCAAATTTCACTCCCGAGACAGTCTGGGATTCGAAAAACTGGAGCTTCCCCCGCAATCGCTGGAGACCGTGGCGTTCTGGTTTGCCCCGCCACAGCGGGTCGTTGATCTTATGCTCAAAAAACGCCTGCTGGTTGGTGAGGCCCTTATCGGGATTGCCAATGTACTGGTTGAAGTCGCTCCCTTCTTTGTCATGTGCGATCAGCAGGATATCGGGACTGTCGTGGATGCCCGCAATCTCAACCGTGACGCGCTCTTTTTTCATGATAAGTATCCCGGCGGTATGGGATACGCCCGGCGATGTCTGGAGCAGTTCGACGATATTATTACAACTATTAGGGATGTAATTGCGAATTGCGCATGTGATGACGGTTGCCCGTCGTGCGTCGGTTCGGCGGTTCCGCAAACTGCCATGACCGATATGGACAATGCGGTACGGGGGAGAATTCCCAACAAAGGAGCGGCGGGGTTTATGCTCGACTTCATTTTAAAAAAAGGAAAATTCAGGTAAATGAACAAAAAACAGCTCTATCTTATCGACGGGCACGCGCTGGCATACCGTTCCTATTTTGCAATGCTGCGTACCCCCTTGTCAAACTCAAAAGGCCGGCCCACCGGCGCAGTCTACGGCACGGCAATTTCCATGCTCAAACTTCTGCAGGATTTCAAATGCCCGTATATCGCTGTCGTGTTCGATTCGGCCAAACCGACATTCCGTCATGAAATGTATGCCGAGTACAAGGCGAATCGTGAGGCAATGCCCGATGACATGTCAATGCAGATGCCGCTGATCGACAAGCTGATCGAACTTCTGAATATACCGACCGTGGCGCAGGATGGCCTCGAAGCCGATGACCTTATCGCCTATATGACAAAAAAAGCGGTGAAAGACGGGTTCGAAGTCTTCCTGGTGACAAAAGATAAGGATCTCATGCAGCTCGTGAATGATCATGTCACCATGCTCGCGCCTGAAAGCGGCGGGAAACTGAGTGTTTATCATTCGGCCGAAGTCACCGAAAAGATGGGCGTGGAGCCGGAAAAAATCCGCGATTTTCTGGCACTCACCGGGGATACGTCGGATAATGTCCCCGGCGTTCCCGGCGTCGGACCCAAAACCGCGGTGAAAATACTCGAACAGACCGGCGATATCGATTCGCTCCTGAAAGATCCGTCGAAATTGGACAATCCAAAGCTTGTTGCTAAAATCGAAGAACACCGGGAGAAAATCCTTCTCAGCAAAGAACTGGTCACACTCAAGGATGACCTCGATCTGGAGCTGTGTTGGGATTCCTTTATATCCCGGCCGGTTAAAAAAGAGGAGTGTGTCGAATTTTTCAAAGAGTTGGAATTCAAGTCGCTGCTCAACAATCCGCTCTTTGAAAATTCTTCCACCCTGGATTTCGTGCCGGTGGTGCCCCGTTCCCTCGAGGAAGTCGAATCATTCTGCAGAAAAATTGTCGAATGCGGTTTTGTGTCAATCGACACGGAAACAACGAGCACTGAACCCCGTGAAGCCGAGATCGTTGGAATCGCCCTGGCGATTGACACGAAAGAGGCGCTCTATGTCCCGGTCGGTCACGAGCACAGCACCAGGAATCTTCCGCGTGATAAGGTGCTTGCATTGTGTAGGGATATGATCGAGTCGCCTGCTGTAAATAAGGTCGGGCAGAACCTGAAATACGATTACCAGATTTTCAAAAATTACGGGATCACCATGGAGGGAATCGATTTCGATACCATGGTCGCCGCGTATGTCATCGATCCCGGCAAACGTCAGTACAATCTCGACATTTTGGCGCTCGATTATCTCAACATCAAAACAACATCGATTGAAACGTTGATCGGTAAAGGCGTCAAACAGATTTCGTTTGCCGCGGTTGCAGTCGATGATGCTGCAATGTATTCCGGTGAAGATGTTATAGTTCCGCTGCTTCTTCGGGAAAAATTCGAAAGACTGTTGAGAGAAAAAAATCTCGAAGAACTATATAAAAAGATCGAAATTCCCCTTGTTACCGTTCTTGCCGAAATGGAATGGCGGGGAATATTCGTTGACAGAAATCTGCTGCACGAGCTTTCCGGAGAATATCAGCTAAAACTTGAAGAAATATCGAAGGCTATTTATGCACTGGCCGATGAAAAATTCAACCTTAATTCACCGAAACAAATCAGCGAAATCTTTTTCAACAAGCTGGGCCTTCCAAAATCCAAGCGGACCAAAACAGGGTTGTCGACAAATGTCGATGCGCTTATGAAACTGGCGCCAAACTATCCTGTCGCTCAGTCGCTGCTCGAATACCGTGAAGTTCAGAAACTGCTGTCGACCTATATCGACGCCCTTCCGCAACAGGTCTCAAAGCGGACCGGACGGGTGCATTCATCCTTTAACCAGACGATTACCGCAACCGGACGTCTCTCCAGCACCAATCCCAACCTTCAGAATATCCCGGTGCGTACCGATGACGGCAAAAGAATTCGGGAAGCATTCATTGCCCCTGAAGGCTCGGTCATTGTCTCGGCAGATTATTCGCAAATCGAACTGAGAATACTGGCCCATGTCTCCAAAGACCCTTTGCTGATACAGGCATTTAAAGAGAATCAGGACATTCATACCCAAACCGCATCGGTGATGTATAATTGCGCTCTGGAGCTTGTCAGTCAGGAGATGCGCCGTAGTGCCAAGACCATCAATTTTGGTCTCATGTACGGCATGGGCCCGGCAAACCTCTCCCGTCAGCTCAACCTCTCTTTTAAAGAAGCGCGGGAGTTTATCGAAACCTATTTTGAACAGTTCCCGACAATCCGTTCCTATATGGATACAACAATCGAGAATACCCGCAGAGACGGGTACACCGAGACGCTTTCAGGACGGCGGCGGTATTTACCTGATATCAATGCGAAGAACAGGCAGGTCCGTGAAGCTTCCGAGCGCACAGCGATCAATACGCCGATTCAGGGAACCGCTGCGGATATCATTAAAATTGCCATGATTGGTATCCACCGGGAAATCGATGAGCTGTTTCCCTCAGCAGCAATGCTTCTTCAGGTACACGATGAACTCGTGTTTGAATTGCCCGAAAAGGATGCCGATACGTTTGTGACCTGGGTTGTTGATAAAATGAGCAGTGCCTATGAGTTGTCGGTGCCCTTGAAAGTTGATGCCGGGATCGGAGTGAACTGGAGTGTGGCGCACTAGGGAGAACGAGCGCACGAGCACACGAGCACACGAGCACACGAGCACACGAGCACACGAATGGGTGCTGGTCGCTGGATGACCCGATTCGAGAAAGAGTAAATAAACAGAGCCCCGATCGTAAGGGAGGGGAGTCGGATTATAACAAAAAGGAGTACTCCACTATGCAATGCCATGAAGTTGATTTTGAGATTTTCGGTGATGACATGCAGGTTGTTGAAGTAGAACTGGATCCGCAGGAGACCGTTATTGCCGAAGCCGGCGCCATGAATTGGATGGAGGATGGCATCGGTTTTGAGGCGAATATGGGCGACGGCTCAAAGGCTGACAGCGGATTTCTGGGAAAGCTTCTGGATGTCGGCAAACGGGCATTTACCGGCGAATCGCTTTTTATGACCCATTTCACCAACAACCGCCCGGGCAAAAAGCGGGTGGCCTTCGGCGCACCCTATCCCGGTAAAATAATTCCCGTTAATATGGCCGAGGTTGGGGGAGAGCTTCTGTGCCAGAAAGATGCCTTTCTGTGCGCTGCACTGGGTACCCAGGTCTCGATCGCCTTCACCAAACGGTTCGGCACCGGCTTTTTTGGTGGTGAAGGATTTATTCTTCAGCGGTTGCGCGGGGATGGCATGGTGTTTATTCATGCCGGAGGTACTATTGTGAAAAAAGAACTCAACGGTGAAACGATCAATGTCGATACCGGCTGTATTGTTTCCTTTACCCAAGGTATCGATTATGACATCCAGATGGTCTCCGGGCTTAAATCCATGTTTTTTGGTGGTGAAGGACTCTTTTTAGCAACACTCAGAGGAACCGGGACAGTGTACCTTCAAAGCCTTCCATTCTCACGCCTTGCCGACAGAATAATCCAGCACGCGCCACGGGCAGGAGGGGCACGAAAAGGGGAAGGGTCGATCCTTGGTGGATTAGGGGATTTATTGAATGGGGATCGATGATGGATTATAAAAATTTATTTATATTACTTTAACGAACCGATGGGCAGCATTTCCAGCAAATAGGGGAGAGGGGTATGAAATTTCCTGGACAGGGCAGTTCCATGAAAAACGCCGGTATTGTTCTTTTGTACATGGTAATTACTCATGGGGTATTTGGCGGAACTGCTGTTAACCGGTCTTATTCAAGTTCGATTCTTTTAAGAGATATTTCCTATACCGTAATTCTTCCGGATGATTATGAGCAGCAGGTTGAATCCGGGAAACAGTATCCGGTAGTGTATCTTCTTCACTGCGCAACCTGTTCCAAAGATGACTGGACCAATGGAGCGGAGGTCCAGAATTATATCGACAGTGCGGAATTCATTGCCGTTGCTCCCGATGACGGTTCCGGCCGGGATTCCTGGTGGCTGGACAGCCCGATCAATGACAACTGGAATTATTCCACCTGGCTGGCCGAAGAATTCAAACCGCTTATCGACAGTCTGTATGCGACTGGTTCTTCACGGGAATTAAATGGCCTGTGTGGGCATAGTATGGGCGGATTCGGTGCACTCCATAACTTGATCAGGCATCCCGACATTTTCAGCGTTGCATTCAGTATCAAAGGATGCGTCGATATCATGCCCTATAACGGCAAATATTTTCTGAATACTGTTTTGGGGGACCAGAGTACCAACGATAATGAGTGGAAAGCCGTAACCCCGGTCGATAATATCTGCGCACTCAAAAACCGGAATGTGCATATCGGTTTTTACAGCGGACCAAACGATAAGTTTCATGAGGTCAACGCTGCGCTGCACGATACCCTCGAGGGATGCGATATCGAGCACCTTTATTATACCAACGGGGAAGATCATTATACCGTGCCGCCTTCGTCAATGGAAGACGTTATGATGTTTTTTGATTCGGTGTTTACAGTTTCATCATCGGTAAAAAATCCCGAAAAAAAAGAAAGGACTGGTTTGTTTTTGCCGCTTCAGGAAAAATACGGTGTTCCGGTGATTTATAATACCAGGGGACGGCGAATTAAAACTTCACAAATGTCTCATTGTGCATTTGGAAAGGGCATATATTTCATCAGCTCCGACAGTCATATCCCCAACAAAGCATATCTTCATATCGATTGAATGGAAATAACGGCAGGCACTCCCTGATTCTCAGGAGATCATGCCGTCGCGTCTCCGTGTCGCCGAGTCGTCGGGTCGTTTTCTCCCCGCTCCGCCGCGCACGCTCGTTTTATCGCTAATCAAGCATGCCGTACTCGCGTTTCCAGCGGCGTTTGGGGGTTCCGGTGGCTTTAAAGATGTCCATATTGGTAGTCATGGTGAGCGTTCCCTTGGGAGTATACCGTTCGGCCCAGAAGATATCGAGCGTATATTCGTTACCGGTTGTGATTCCCAGACTCCCTGCTTCTGTGTCGAGATCGACACTTGCCGAGTCATCCATATAGACGCCGCCCATGTCAATGACAAGCTGGTCGTTGATAAAGACAAAGTAGTCGTCTCCGCCGTGGAATTTGAGTACCTGCCCGGCTTCATAGGTGAATGTTGTATGGAGTTCCATGGTAAAAGAGTAGTTGTGGTCGATAGTCGGAGAATAGGCCCTGGAAGCATCCATGCACGGCCAGACAGGATGTGTCATTCCGCGTCGGGGACATCCGTGTTTATTCAAGCATAATTCATTACCCTTTGGTGTGGCACGCGCGGCGTCCGGCGGCTTGAAGCCTTTACCGTCAAGAGGATAGTACTGGGGTTCGAGAAATTCTCCCGGATGATGGGGATCGGGAAGAGGAGGGTTGCAGATGAAACTGTTGGGTGGAACAGGAGTTCCGTCCCATAACGTATCACCCTCCACACGATGGAACTCAAGGTCGACATACACAACAACATTGGCCATCATGTAGTCTTCGTCCCAGTTGATACCAACCCTGCCCCGTTCCGGTTCGGCCGGATCATAATAGTCGAGTTCATCGTTGGTACCGGCCTTATACCATCGCCACCCGGGGACTGGATCGTCTTTTCTGAATTCAACACCGAGGTCCCTGCCGCCGTTGCCACTGGGCCAGAACCAGTCGTTGAAAAAATCGCTGGTACGGGGACCGCTACCGTCAGCAAATCCGGCTTCGTTGGCGGGGCAATTGTCATCTCCAGGATCAGCTCCCCACTGAAGGCAGGTATCGTTGTATGGCTGGTTACAATTTGCAATGTCCGGGCAGAAATGTCGATCCCAACTAATACAGGGTACATCAGTGATACTGAGAGATTTCTGAGGTTTCCGGTGAGCGGTTAGGTTATCCTGAACAAAATGCATACTGCGGTGTTTCAGGAACCGTTTTGTTGCTTCGCAGTTCTGAAAATTAGGATTGGTTCCATTGCAGTGATAATCGTAAAAAATGGCTTCAAGTTGTACCACGTCCGCTGCCGCAGTTCCCTGGGCTGAAAAGAACTGTTTCAGGGGCGCCGAATAGATTTTATTACCATCGCCGTCGATCTTATAGGCGTCGGTGGTCAGATCGAATACCAGATTGCTTTCATCTTTGGGGACCATTTTGGCGTCAACGATAAAATCATCCACCTGCCAGGTCCCGGCGCCTTCACAGACATTTTCCTCCGGGCCGATTCCGGAAACAGTGTAATCGGACTTGTTCGAGATGATAATCTTGTCGATAACAAAGCCGTCCTCAGACATCCATACATTAACGACATGAGAGCTGGCGGAGGGAATGTCGATTTGAATTTGCTGTCCCTGTCCTTCGGTGGATTTCCAGGACCAGGATGTTGAAAAGTCTTCGATTGAATCGGCGCCAGCGACGGCTTCGTAGTTGAGTCCGATATGGCATGAATTGTCGCTTTCTGTTTCTCCCTTCCCACGTATCCAGACATAATGGGGCCCCGTTTCGGTGAAGCAGACATTGTAGTCGAGCCGAGGGCTGTTGCCGATATAATTGGTGGTAAAGGACCCACCGCTGTTGGGCAGAACCGCCATGGCGCCACTGCCGGAATGATCTGAAGAATAATCGTCTTCCCACCCACGGCCCCCGGCGGATTCCTTGTTCGCATAATTCTCGGCTTCGATAGTTATTGAGTCATCCGACCCGAGATACTCCTGTGCATTGCCGTTGATTATTTCCTGCACCAGAAAGGTCATGACGCCGTCGGAGGCATAGAACGCCTTGGTCTTGTTTTTCAGGGTCTGTGCTGCAACCGCGTTTTTCCCCGATGCTCTGACCATGAATATGGCCATGGCCGTCGATGCCACAACAACAACGGTTGATGCGATAAGAACATAACCCTTTCGGTTTCCGCATAATTTTTTCAGCTTTTTCATGATTCCTCCTCAAAGGAGTTCTGAAAATCAAATTTCCGGTTGTAGTATCGAATACGACCGGTCGTTTCTACAGGCTTGGCGATCCCCCGGCCGGTCTGCTCTATGACCCGCTTCCAACGGGTATTTTATTCCGCAGATAAAACATTTTCGTAAGCGCTGTTTCCTTGACTTCGCCCCGGCCCATACCAACGGGGGATGAGGTTTTGCCTACCACCCGGAGGCTGCACACCCGCATGTCGGCCCAGTCGGTTTTCTCCACCTTTGAATCTTTATGCGTGTCGTAAAATTTGATCATGAATTCTGAGATGTTGTCGGCAAGAATATCTTCGTAGCCGTCGACCGTCATATAAACTTTTGCGGAGGAGGGGTCATGTTTGAATGAGTATGTTTTGTAAGCATAAAGCTCATCATCGGGGGCAAAGGAGACACTTTGGGCTAAATAGACGGCGTCATTAGTTGTGTCGACGCCCTTTTCCCAGGGCGGGGTGTTCTGAGAAATGTCGATAGAATACTGCTCCGGGGTCTGGCCGGGGGTCTTTTTCCAGACTGTCTGGTATCCGATAAATCCCCGCGCATCTTCGACCGGCGCCTGGTTGGTATCGAGAGCTGCATCGAAGGCATGATACGCCGCACTTCGGTTGACTTTGATTGTTACATAATCGCCGTTAAAGGTGATAACATCTTCATCCTCCGGCAAATCAACACCGGCTTCCATGAAAAACTCTTTGATTTTGTTCATCGTCATGTAAGATGTATGTTTCATGTCAATAAGTTTTTCTTCGGTCGAATAACTATTTACCGATGCTATAAAAACGCGCATGAGCCCCATGAGAACAAGACCCCCGATAACAACGGCGATAAGCAGTCCCAGAAGCGTTATTCCTTTATCTGATTTTATTATCTTTTTCATGATTAAAAATCTCTGGCAATATAGGTGCTGATACTCAAGGTGTCGGGAGTACCGATAAGTTTCCAACTGGCAGTAATCTCAACTTTTTGCAGGTTATCGGCAACAGTACCGTCATTTTTAAGAGCATCGTCAAAACACATCTCGAAATTGATTCCCGATTTGGTAAAACTGGAACAGCAGGGCGTGGAAGCGCAGGGTGGCCAATCGGCTGACGGGTCTTCGACAATGTCCATGCGGACCCTCTCGATTTCGTTCTCGATAATGTTAACCGCCTGGGTCGTCTTGTTTGCGCTTTTAAACGTTGCCCATTTATTTCTTTCACCGAGCATGATGATCATCACACTGATACCGATTATCGCAAGGGCTATCATAACTTCAATAAGCGATAAACCGCTCATATCCTTGTATAATGATTTTCTGTTTTCAGATTTTCTATGCATCTCTTCAACTTCTGCAATGGTGGTGAAAAAAGAAATCTCTCTATCGGAAAATAAAAATATTTATTGCTCAACAAGGACCTGAGGAGATCATCTTTCAGACAGACATGATAAAAACCGAAATGTTGAATGTCTGGTATGCGAGTGATGTGTGGGATAAGATTTCAGTCTTTATCTTTCTTGTTTCCCCTGTTTATAATTATATCTTAAAAAAGCCGATGCGTCAATAGTTATTTATATAATATAGATCTCATTAAACATATTTTTTTGAGCTCGATTTTCCCAAACCTGCTCGACATTACTGGATCTGAATTTTGCCGCTCTGTTTAACTACGGTTATGGTTTTTGTCTGATTGTATTTGGTGTCTTTTGCCTGGATGGTCGCCCCATTTTTCGCAGAGCCGTCCCCCCGGAATATTACAACGTCATTTGGAACTGACGTGAGTATGAATTTCGTTGATTTGTCCAGGGAGTAATTGTCTTTGTAGATACGGTCGGCGCCCGAATCGTAGTGATTATTTTCGTTGTCGTCAAAAAAAATCAGCATTTTCTGGTCGCTTGTGTTAAAATAGACGCCACAGTGCACCCGGGGATTTGCAATCGCCCGTGCCTGGGCAAGGGCAAGGGTGCTTTTGATTTCATTGACACTGTTACGAGTGTGAATACGGGACAGCATGCGGCCAAGATTGGGTACCGCCACAACGGCAAGAATGGCGGCAATGACAATGATAATCATCAATTCGGCGAGGGTAACCCCCGAAATTGAGCGTCGCTTATCCACTGCATTCCGGTAGAGGGCATTTATTTGCCTCATGCGAAAGAGATCGGCCATCGTACTTTATCCCCTTCCATTAAAAAGTATACAATAGTATGGCTCAGGTGGTCAATAAATAAATCGAGAAAACACAACCTTTTGTATATCACGTGCTCTTTCTTAACAATATCTTGGCGTCGTTCATGTATGGATTAATTGACAAAGCTTTACGGCAGCTTTGCCTGCACTCTTTCAGGCGGCTGGCGGCATAAAAAAGCCGGGCTTTATTGAAATGCGGTTGTGCATAGGTGGAGCACAATTGGATCGCACGGTTAAAATGTCGAAGCGCCTGCCTGAAACGACGCATTCTGTAGTAACACACGCCCAGGGAGTTATGGACCGTTGCCGAGGCCAGCTCAAGCGTTAAAGCCCTCTGGTATGATGCTTTTGCCCGATCGAATTCTCCCCGGGAAAGAAATTGTTTCGCCCCGCTTAAGGCTTCATAAAGGCGTGCTTCACGATACGAATACCGGACATGCACATTTTCCGGTTCTTCCCGGAGAATCTTTTCATACAGAGTTGCAGCATGACTATACTCCCCTTTGTAGTATTCACCTATAGCACGCATGGAAAATGACCGTCTCTTTAAATGTTCCTGCAAATATTTCCGAAAACCATAATCGGAAAATGTGCAGTAGGGTAACACAGAGGCTTCAATCGAGCGAAGATAATCAAGAGCTTTCACCGTGCTTTCGTTGCCGGTGGTTTGCTGCATGGGAATCAAACGGGGGAGAACCAGACGGTCGTCATCGTTTATTACCAGGCTGTCGTTTTCTCGTGCATAGACGGTCTCATCGGTGATGAAACAGCTGAGGATTGTGTGTATATTGTCAAGACCGATTTCATCGAGGCTCTCAGCGATTTCAGGTTGTTCCGTTTCCTGCGAAAGGATTTTACAATTAATTGAAAGTTTTTTGTTCATTCCCAGGATAAGGGCATGTTTATTGTTATACCGGGGGTAATACCAGATCATAACATGGGGAAAGACCGCGTGGAGGGTGGCGATCATGGTACGGATATGATTTTTGCTGAGATAATAAAGCGGTATCCATGAAGAAAAGATTCCTTCTTCGCTCAGACGGGACCTGCAGATTTCGAAATATTCTTTTGTATAGGTGGCAAGGTCGATATCGGGATGGACTGCATCGCTTTCGATTATGTCATAGGTTTTATCGGTCGAAAGGAGGAATGTACGCGCGTCTTCAGTATGGAGTGTCATTTTTTTGTTTGACAATATTGCATGGTTGACTTCTTTGAATTCTTTCAGCGCTCCGGTTTCGGCCGCGACTATTTCGCAGCAGTCGAGATTCTGTATGTCGTGAAGGGTTATACAGTGGGATGACTCTCCGGTGCCCAGGCCCAGAATAAAGGCCTGGTTTGCATTTCTTCCGGTTGAAGCTTTGAAGAGAAGTAAGGGGAGGTGTCCCTGAAGTTTCTGGGTGGTTCGGAGCGTGGGAGATGTCCCCGCAACATTCACGCCATTGACTTCGATAACTTTATACCGGTTGTTGTCCAGGGGATGGGGGGCGTACTGTCGAACGGTCACTGTTGCCGACGGCGCCTCTTTGTACCAGGTGATTGTGTCGCCCTTTGCGAGATTGCGATAAAAAGGGCTGGAGAGCCAGTACGGCCTGTTATTGGTGATGACAAAAAATAAGGCTACACAATATCCACCGGTCAAAATTATCTGAGGGACAAGTTTTTTATCGGCTGTTTTTTTGGTTTCGGAAAAAAAGAGCAACAAACCGGCGGTAAGGTTTATGAAAGAAATAATGGCCGTCGTTGACGTTGTACCGACAAGGGGAATGAATATAAACCCCGCGGCAATCGCTCCAAGTATTGCGCCGAGGGTGTTTATGGAATATACCAGGCCGGTCCGGTGTCCTGAGGTAGCATAGCCGGCGGCAACGATCCGGCAGAGCAGGGGGAATGTCATGCCCATCAGTATTGAAGGGATCAGCATTATGAATGCAGGCGCCGCAAAGGAGGTCACAAGCAGGGTTTTCCATGGCGATATTTCCTTGATGGTTATCCAAGCGACAAAGTCGCCGAGAAGCGGGTAAAGAAAAAGTCCAAAGAGAATAAAAATTGCGACTCCTGTCTGGATCAGTCCCGCAGAAAGTGATCGTTTTATTCTGGTGTCGATAAAAAGTGTGACGATGAGACTTCCAAGACCGGTGCCGGCAAGAAAAATTGCAAGCATGGCAGGGAAAGAGTAGAGCGAGGTCTGCATGAAATAGGCCAATGAACGGCTCCAGGCGACTTCACCCGCAAGGGCGCAAAATCCCGAAAGGCCGGCAACAAAAAGGGCGATTTTTCTTTGAAATTCTCCCGGAAGTTCGTATCGGGGGGCTTTCGGAGGGAGATGATCGGCCTTCTGGTGTTTTACCGATGGCAGAATGCCTGCGAGGTTCGCAGAAAGAACGGCACTACCGATAAGGCTGTTGAAACCGGCAGCGATCCAGGTAGCGTGAAGAGCACCGAATTCTGCAACCAGATAAAATCCCGCCAGAATAACGCCCGCAACCGCACCCAGTGTATTGGCGCCGTAGAGAATGCCGATATTTTTTCCGGACATGCCGCAGCATCGCGTGTAAAATTTGACTGCCGCCGGAAAGGTGCCGCCCATAAGCGCGGCAGGAATAACAAGGCCCGAAAAGCAGAGTGTAAATTTCAAGAAGATTACCGCAAAAGCGGAAAGCTCAAGGGTCCGGTCCAGGTAAATGTACAGATGTTTTATGGCTTCGAGAAGCGGCGGAAAGAGCAACGCCGAGGCGGCGATGCCGAATTCGAGCAGCGCATACAGCTTTTTGGGGGATTTCATTGTATCGGCAACCTTACCGAAGAAAAGACTCCCCAGGGAAAGGCCAGCCATAAAGGCGGCAAGGACTGTCGCGGTCGCAAAGGCGCTTTGACCGAAAATGAAATAGAGCATTCGCTGCCAGATAATCTCGTAGATCAGCGCGCACATGCCGGAGAGAAAAAAGAAGACCGGCAACACAATTCGGGGAGCGGAGATGGTTTTCATAGATGAATTTTAAGATATATTATGGATCGGTTTAAATGATGAAGGCTACAATAAAAGAGGGCAGAGCAGCGAAGTTTCAAATTGCGGATTGAGGATTCTAAAATGTTACAAATTTAAGTTCAAAGGTAATATCCCCAGAGAAAGCTATAATGTCTTTTGCATGATACTACGACGCCGGTTCAATAACTTCAGGTTCGATCCGAATACTCATCCTCAAAGTTGAGCGGTCCGCTAAAGTCTCATCATTCCGTAATTATTTGCAGTGTCCGTTGATATATTTTCTGTTGTACAATTGTACTTGATCTTTATGCGGGAGTATTTATGAATTATGTGGCTGTTGATACATCTTCAATAATAGCCGTTGTGCTTAACGAGCCTGAAAAATCAAAATTGATCGAAATAACGAGCGAAGCCGAACTTATCGCTCCACCTTCCGTACACTGGAAAATGGGTAATGCATTTTCTGCGATGTTCAAAAAGAAGCGACTTAAGCTGAGAGAAGCGATTGCTGCTATAAAGGAATATCGCAAAATACCGATTCAATTTGTGAATGTCGAACTTGAAAGCTCGATCAGGATGGCGGAAAAAGAAAATATATATGCCTACGATGCATATATCCTTGTCTGCGCAAAAAAATATAATGCTCCCTTGCTGTCACTTGATGAAGCTCAAAGAGTTAAGGCCGTAAAAAACGGAATAAAAGTTCTGGAGGTATAACATGACCGTATTTACGTATTCACAGGCGCGGCAACATTTTTCAGAAGTTTTGGACAGGGCAAAAAGAGAAGGTTCGGTACAGATCCGCCGGAAAGGCGGCCAGTTGTTTTCGATTGTTCCTGTTAAAAAGGCAAAATGTTCACCATTTGATATACGCGGGGTAAAAACAAAAGCAACAACGAGTGATATATTAGACGCAATCAGAGAATCGCGGAGTCGATAGTGAGATACGGGCGACCAGATTGCCGGTTCTTTGTTGTAATTTTTCAGAAAGAGAGGATGAGGACGAAGGCGAGAATGGCTCCTACAACCTTAGCTCTCCTGCAAGCTGCTCAAGCTGCACCTGCGTCACTTTATACTGAAACAGCGCACTCTCCAGTCGCACCCGGGACTGAGTGAGCGACAATTGGGCTTCACGGAGTTCGATATCGGAAATTGCTCCCATGCTGTACTGTTCTTTGCTGATTTCGAGGGATTGCGATGCCAGGGTGACGGCTTCCCGCTCGAACAGGGTCTGCTCATAGGCATTGTTCAGACGTTCCCATTGTTGATACACCAGGGCTTCGAGTTTTTTATGCTTCTGTTCGAAAGAGAGTTCCGCACTTTCCCGGTCGAGTGTGGCGTTTTGTGCGGTAGTAAGGGGCTTGAAACCGTTGAATATGGTCCAGCCGAGATTGAGGCCGATCTGGGAGCGCGACTGCTCGGTATCGCCGAAATATTGTGTATGCGAGCCGCCGGCCGAAAGGACCGGCCAGAATGCCGCTTTGGCGATGCCTTCCTGACTGACTGCGATACTGCGCCGTATATCAGCGATCGCAATTCCCGCGTTATGTTTCTTTGCCTGTTCAAACCACCAGCCGGGCTCGTGCTGCGGCTCGGTTACCAGTGTGTCGGGTACAATGGTAATGTCTTCAGCAGGGGAGCGTCCCAACGCAACGTTGAGCGTATGGACAGCACTGGTGACATCCAGCTTACGCGATGCTACCGATGATGAATCCGCGTTGACCAGTACTTGTTGACGAAGTACAAGTCGTTTTGTTGTGCCGCCGAATTCATATTTTGCTTTTGCTTTTTCCAGCAGGGTGCGTGACAGAGTAAGCTGTTC
>WJLZ01000151.1 GCA_014728215.1 Chitinivibrionales bacterium | reverse complement strand
GTATCCAGCGTATTGCTCAACCGCTCCAGTTCCGACTTATATTCCGGGCTTTCGGCAAGGTTTTCTATTTCCCACGGATCGGCCTGCGTATCATACAGTTCTTCTACCGGACGCCTATTCTGAAACATCAGCAGTTGGGGACCTTGTAATTCGTCGTTGAGATACAGCCGCCACATGTCTTCAAGTATCGGCAGCTTGTTCCGGTAGGGTATCCAGAGAAGATACGGCAACTCGGGATGATAGTTACGGATATATTTGAACCGCTTATCGCGTACCGCGCGTACCCTGTCATAGGATTCATCGTGACGGTCCCTTGCAGCAAAAACATGGGTGCGTGAAGGTTGTGCCTGTGGCCCCAGAAAGGCCTGCCCCTGCATATGATGCGGTATTGGAAGCCCGACACAGGAAAGTACTGTCGGCCCCAGATCGATTGTCGAAACGACCTCATCGATAACGTTCCCCGGCTCGATCTGCCCGGGCCATCGAACAATAAGCGGAACATGGATCCCCGAATCATAAACCCACCGCTTCCCCCTGGGAAGAGGACCATGATCACTCCAGTGCATGACAATGGTGTTTTCGACAAGACCATCTTCTTCAAGCTCTTTAAGACGTTCACCTAAAAATCTGTCATTCGTTTCAATATTCGTATACATCCGGGCAATGGTTTCCCGCACCTTCGGTGTATCAGGGAAATAGGGCGGCACCGGGACTTTTGCCGGATCATAGGTAAACTCCGGCCGCTTCTCCGGCCATAAACCGCTTTCATGGGTATGGGCGGGATTGAAAACTGCAAAAAAGGGTTGCCCGGGATCAGGACGTTTTCTCCAATGCGCCTCGGGCCCGGTCTCATCCCAGGCCGTAATCGGCGACTCAAATTGATAATCGGTTTTCTTGTTGTTGCAGCAGTAATAGCCTTCTGCACGAAGGTACTCGGTAAAGCACTTGACATAGGAAGGAGGAACCGCCTCATAGGGGGTCGGCATTTCAGGCGTAGCTGGATTTTCATGTTTTGTACGGTGATGATGGGTTCCTATGGAAACAGGATACATCCCTGTAATAACCGCAGAACGGGCCGGAGAACATACACCGGCTGTGGAAAAACAGTTGGTCCACCGACAGCCCTCCGAAGCCAAACGGTCGAGATTGGGTGTCTGGGCCACAGGATCACCATAGCAACGATAAAAAGGACTGGTGTCTTCAAAGGAAACCCAGAGAATGTTGATCGGCTTATTTTGCATAATACGAACAATCTTTCGATTAAACTTGTTAGAAAATTGAATTTTCGGGAATGAAATGACCTGATCCTAAATTATATAAATATTTACCGGTTTTTTCCACATTATCAAATTAAATTAGAAAAATATGTATTATAAATTATTGCATTTTAAATACACTCCGAGCGAACCTGGATTTTAAAATCCGGCGTTTTTGGAATAGCTGTTTATCTGAAAAAATGTCAATAAAATATTGACACCCCCTTCATTTAAGTATATATTTAGCAGCAAAACAGTACACTCTTTCAATGTTAGTACCAATGAAACGTCGCAACATAGTATCACAAAACAGCAGCTGGCAAAAGCCCTCACTGTGTCGTATGCTTACGGTGCATGCCACTGCCACTCTTTTTCAGCGGTGGGCGCGTGTAATGACCTGAATAGTCACAAGTGTCAGGAAATAACACCCGCCGCTGGAGAAATTCAACGGCGGGTTTTTTTTTGTATTCCGGTTTTTAAGACAGTGTTTTGTCGATAAATAGAAAACTGAAAGATAAAAATAAACAGCAGGAACAAACAGGCCTGATTTTTGCTGGTACTTCTATACGCAAAAATTGGAAACTCCAGATTTATTGTAGGCTAAACACAAGAAAGGAGGGACTGGTGACGTTTTTGGAACTGGTTAAATCCCGTTACTCAGTGAGAGGCTATGAAAACAGACCGGTTGAAGAAGAAAAAGTACTCAAGGTATTAAATGCAGGGCGCCTGGCGCCGTCAGCATGCAATAATCAGCCATGGCATTTTGTCGTTATTGAGAATGAGAATAAGAAAAAAGAATTGCAGAAAGTGTATGACAGAGAATGGTTTTATACCGCACCGGTTATCATTGCGGTCTGCTGCGATATGAATGCCGCCTGGAAAAGAATGGATGGGGTAACCTATGGATTTGTGGATGCAGCTATAGCTATGGATCATATGATTCTTGCTGCTACCGAAGAAGGACTTGGCACCTGCTGGATAGGGGCATTTGATTCACAGGCTGCACGGAAGGTTCTGGAACTGCCTGGTGGTATCGAGCCGGTTGTTTTTACCCCGCTCGGCTATCCTGAAAAAGGGCATAACTCCAGACCTCGCAAGGACTTAAAAGATGTGGTGCATCGGGATAAATTTTAAAAATTCAGGATGGCTAAAAATATCAAAAGTCACTATCCGTATTTTTTTGGGGTAGTGCGCCAACTGATAATTACAAGGAGCAACAGATAAAACTATTCGTGAAATAAATTCCTATAAAATAAAGGAGAAAGTCATGAAAAGGGCGTTTTCAATTCTAGAAGAAGAATTCCTGGATCTGTACTTGAAAGAGATCAGCCAATACAAGCCCATGAAATCCGATGAAGAGGCCAGGCTGGCGAAGGGGATTAAAAAAGGGAATAAAGAAGCGCTTGAAAAGCTGGTTCAGGCAAACCTCCGGTTTGTTGTGAGTGTTGCACGGAATTATCAAAACCAGGGCATGGCGCTTATCGATCTGATTAATGAAGGTAATCTGGGTCTTATCAAGGCTGCAAAGCGATTTGATGAGAAAAAGAATTTCAAATTCATTTCCTATGCTGTCTGGTGGATCCGCCAAGCCATCCTTCAGGCACTGGCCGAACAATCTCGCATTGTAAATGTCCCTCTTCACAGGGTCGGCTTGATCCACAAGATCGGCAAGGCAGAGGAACGGCTGGAGCAGCGATACGGGCGGGACCCCGATTTCGATGAAATTGCCGATGAATTGTCACTGGATATCGGCAATATCAAAGATTCGCTCCGAATCGGCAATCGTCATCTTTCTCTTAATGCTCCCTTTGATTCCGGTGACGAAGCGAGTATGATCGATCTTCTCCGTGATGACAAAAATGAACGCCCCGACGAAGAGATGCTTGATAAATCTTATCAGCAAAGCGTTAAGAGCAACCTTGACATTCTCAACGAACGGGAAAAGGAGATTGTCCGACTATACTTCGGTCTGGGCGATGAACGTCCTTATACGCTCGACCAGATCGGGGAACGGCTCGGTCTTACCCGCGAACGGGTGCGTCAGGTCAAAGAAAACGCGCTGAGACGGCTCAGGGAAGAATCGAATCTGAAGAATCTGAAAGATTATATTCCCAGAAGCATCAACTGATTGCCATCACTGCGGCACGATCATATAATATTTATATTTCTCATAGAATGCCCATTCCAGTATAAAGGAATGGGCACAATTGCAGGAGATGAAAATGAAAGCCTTGATAAGTGATATCCATGCAAATTTCGATGCCTTGAGTTGTGTCTGTAACGATATTGAATCGCGAGGCATTGAAGATATCATTTGTCTGGGCGACATCGTCGGTTATGGCCCTCAGCCCGAAGATTGTACCGATATGGTTATGACCAAGGCATCAGTTTCTCTGATGGGAAATCATGATTACGCGCTTTTAAACGGCCCTATAGGATTTAACCCTGTTGCAGCCGAAGCTATCCGATATACCCAGGAAAGAATGATCCCTTCACTGGCAGAACAGGCATCAGGTGATCATGTCGTTACGGGCAACTATTTCCCCTGTGCATGCGAAAATAAAACACCCAAATGCATGGTGATGGAGCATACCGTGCCGTCCCGGTGGAAATTCATGGAAGAACTCGTGGAAACCTGGAGAGATGAAAATACGCTTTTCGTTCATGGATCCGCCCTGGATCCAATCAATGAATACGTATTCCCCAGTAGCTACGTCGGTATTTGGAATCCCGAACGAATACAAAGAATGTTCGAAAAAACCGACTGGCTGATCTTCTGCGGCCATACCCACCTGCCCTGTATCATTACTTCAGATATGCGTTCCATTTTCCCTCAGGATGTTAACTATCGTTTTTCTCTTGATCCCAAAGAAAAGTATATCATCAATATCGGTTCCGTGGGGCAGCCGCGCGACAGAGACAATCGCTCCTGCTATTGTCTCTTCGATGAGAAAAACCGCACCATCGAATGGCGACGAATACCCTATGATATCGAAAGCGTGGTAAAGAAGATCGAAGCCATTTGCGGCATTGACAATTGGTGCGGTGAACGTCTTCGGCTGGGGAGATAGAATGGAAGATTGGGTCAAAAGTTAAAGGTTGAAAAGAGACAAACGAACCATCAACACTTCGCCCCGCCTTACAGGATCAATGCAACGTACGTTCAAATCAACGTCAAGAGAACGACTAAGATCATTAATGAGGTTGAGGTTGAGAAAAATGAGGCGATCGCTGACCGCCGGATCAACATACAATATCCTTTCTTCAGCTACTGCAACTGCACGATTGCATCGACATAGGCTTCTTTAGGCTGAACACCCTGGACAGCATGAATCGCTTTTTTGTTTTTCATAAACACAACATAGGGAATGCCGCGCACCTGAAACATCCGTGCAACCTGAGGATTGGTATCAACATTTATCTTATACACCTCTGCCTTGTCTTTATGTTCCTTTGCCACCTGTTCGAGCATGGGAGATAATATTCTGCAAGGCCTGCACCAATCTGCATATAAATCAAATACCAGAAGTTTGTCCCCTGCATTGTTTACTACTTTCTGAAACCCTTCATAGGAGTTAATTTTCTTTATTGCTTTTTCGGCGGCGACTTCTTTTTTTTCCTCGTCACCACAGCCGGTAACAAGCAGCGATGCAAAGAGTGTAACAAGTGCAATACTTGCCGTTAATAACGTTCCCTTGTTGAGAATCATTTTGTTCATGGACGCCTCTTTCTTCAATTTAGCAAAATCCCCTTATAATTTCGCCGGACCAAGGCCGATATTTTCAAACAAGGGAATATTTAATAGAATGGGTCCGGATTATGCTAAATGCCCCTTTTCCTGCAGCCAGTGTTCAGCCTCGATAGCAGCCATACAACCCGAACCCGCAGCGGTAACCGCCTGGCGATATTTTCTGTCCTGAACATCACCTGCAGCAAAAACACCTTCAACCGAAGTAACCGTAGAATCACACTCAGTTTTAATATATCCGAAATCATCGGTGGTAATCTGCGCTTTAAGAAAATCGGTATTGGGTACGTGGCCGATTGCTTCAAAGGCGCCCACCACGGGAAGTTCCGATAGTTCTCCGGTTTTGGTATCCTTAAGTCTCAGGCCCGAAAGTGTCTGGTCGCCCAGAAATTCATCGACGATTTTATTCCATACAATCTCGATTTTTGGATGCTTCAGTGCCCGTTGCTGCATTATCTTGCTTGCCCTGAGTTCATCGCGGCGATGAATGATATATATCTTTGAACCGAATTGCGTGAGATGAACGGCTTCTTCAACCGCACTGTCTCCTCCACCAATAACCGCAAGCTCCTTGTTTCTGAATATAGGAAGACCGCCGTCGCACACCGCACACGCTGAGATACCTTTTCCCCATAGTCTTTTTTCCGATTTATAGGGCAAACGCCTGGCTGTAGCCCCGGTAGCGACAATAAGAGCATGGGCCTCATACTCCTGCCCACTTGCAGAAATCACTTTAAACGGACGGGCATCACATTTCACTTCGGACACATCCTCGGTAACAAGACGGGCGCCGTAATTGGCCGCCTGCAGACGCATGTTCATCATAAGTTCCTGACCATTAATGCCCGAGGGAAATCCCGGAAAATTTTCGACAATATTTGTTATCATCAACTGTCCGCCCGGCATCCCGCCAACCTGAAAACCCTCAAAAAGAAGGGGATTGATATTTGCCCGAGCCGTATAGACTGCTGAAGTAAAACCGGCAGGACCGGAGCCAATAATAATAACATTTTCGGCCATTATACCTATCTCCCTGTTTGAAATTCAATTCTATTACTTTGGCAACTAAACGTGGCGTGTCTCATTCGTGCTTTTTGCTGTCACCCCAAACTTGACCCGGGATCCATACGCTTTTATACACTGTAAGAGCTGTATTCCGCATTAAGGCGGAATGACAAAAATGAAAGCAATTATGCCATATTTAATTGCTGGCGTAACAATATTGTATGCAGAATCACTTCCTCAAAATACAATCTGGGAAATGGCAAAATGAGGGAGAAGGGGAAAAATTCGGGGACGATGTTTTCACGTTCAACCTTCAACTCTTCTTAATACACCGGAAGGTCTTCGGGGCGAAGGAATTTGGCGGCGCCGAAGAGGGAACAGCTTTCTGAGAACCTGTCATTGTTTCGGGCAAGGTCGCTCATAATCGCCCTGTCGTAGTTGTTTTCAAAGCCCGGTTCAAGCTTCTCTCCGGCAGCAATGATAAGAGAATCCACCCAGAATAAACCGTTTCTCTTCACTACCGTTTGCTTTGGCATGTCCGGTGTGATCCCCTTTTTATTGTACTGCCGTGAGATTTCTTCACCTCCTGCCCGTTCGAATTTGAATCCGGTAAGCTTTATTGCCGCGCCCGATGCCAGACTGAAGATGTATTGGCCGATCCCTTTGCCGAATGTTACTGTTCCGTAAAGCTGCGCACCCGGAACCCCATCACGTAACCCTGCCGCAAAAATCTCGGCAGCACTTGCCGTATGACAGTCGGTGAGAACCACGATGTTTTTCCCTTCAAACCGGTCACCTGTCTTTGTGGCTTTCCAGGCATCGGATAAGGTGTCATAAGCCCACCCCGTATCACCAATCTCTTTGACATTTTTCCGATAGATTGCCCCAATGTAGGGTATGTCTTTCTCTAAAAACAGATCGATACTTAAGGTACAGATATCGATATTGCCGCCACCGTTGCTCCGGAGATCGACAATAACATTCGGTGAACTTGCAGGGATTGCTTGCAACAGGGAAAAGGTCGATACCGTTTGTCCGGATTCGTTCGAGTACTCGGAAAACTCTTTTATCCGGATGTACAGGGTTTTATCTGTCAACTGAGCATAGTATACCGGAAGACCATAGGCCTGTCCGGCCGAACCGGTAAACCCCGAACCGGCAAACAGACCGGGAGGGACAGTGCCGCTGGGCCAGTACATCGAATAATGCACCGTATCGGAATGAAGACTGTCGGGAAGGCCATCAACTATTTCACCCGGATAATCATAGACACTCACCGGATCATCGGGTATGAATTCCTGCCAGATACTGTAGATTTTGCAATATTGCCACACCCGCTCCATCTCCAGAAGGTCTTTTTCCGTCTCGGTAGGAGGAGAGCAAAAGAATGTGAATAGAAGGGCGACGACCGCCGAAAGGCGTATCACGGGCTGCTGCATAAAAGTCACCGTAGGATTCCTTTATATATTGTTACAGGAACCGGATCGATTAGTCTGTAGTTTAAAAATATACTCTGGAAGGAATACTTTCATTTCACCGGGCGTTTCCGGTCGAGGCTCCCTGCCGCAGGGCATCTATTTTCCGACCATAATTATCGGCACCGAATATATAATTACCGGCTACAAAAACATTGGCACCCTCTGCGGCACACTCCCGGGCCGTTTCATCATTGATACCCCCGTCAACCTGAATGTCGATAGGATGCTCCCGTTCAAGAGCGGTATCCCGAACGCTTCGTATTTTGGGTAACATTTCACTGATAAATTTCTGACCGCCGAATCCGGCATAGACCGTCATAATCAACACCTGATCGATCTGTTCGAGCAGGGGTAAAAACAGATCAATCCCTTTGTCGGGATTGACTGTCACCCCGCGTTTCACGCCCTTTGATTCGATTGCGGCGAGGACCTCCGGAAGCCCCTCTTTGCAGACTTCAGCATGGACTGTCAGAATATCCGCACCGGCATTGCAATAATTATCGATATACTTTTCAGGATTGGATATCATCAAATGAACATCAAGAGGAATCGAAACACACTTTTTCACCGCCTCGATTACCATAGGACCGAATGTCAGGTTCGGCACAAAATGACCATCCATAACATCACAATGAATCCGGTCGGCCCCGGCCTGCTCAACATCTTTCACTTCCTGCTCAAGCTTCCGGAAATCGGCCGAGAGAATTGAAGGGCATATATATATTTTTTTATTGTTCATATCGTGAGAATACCGCAAAGCGAAAATTATGAATTAAAGTAAAGAGCACCCGCATACGCCTCGTGCACTCGTATGCTCATGCCTTCGTACGTTTGTTAACCCCCTCACGCGCCTTTAATCAACTGCAGGGCAATTTCATTGCGCTGGATCTGGTTGGTTCCTTCATAGATCTGGGTTATTTTGGCATCACGCATCCGTTTTTCCATGGGATACTCTCTCATATAGCCATATCCGCCCATCACCTGCAGGGCATCCACGGTAACCCGCATTGCTACATCGGAGCAGAAGAGCTTCGACATGGCTGATTCTTTTGAAAACCGCTTCTCACCGGCATCGATTGTTTTAGCCGTTGCATAGAGCAGTGCCCGGGCGGCTTCAATGTCAGTGGCCATATCTGCAAGTATATGCTGCACCGCCTGCTGTGCGGAGACCGGACCACCGAACTGTACCCGTTCACGCGAATATTGAATGGCATCCTTAAGTGCACCGGCAGCAATGCCCAGCGCCTGCGATCCTACGCCCGGACGGGAATAATTGAGCGTATTAATGGTTATTATCGCGCCCAGACCCTCTTTCCCTAAAAGGTTTTCTTTGGGGATTTTGCAGTTCTGAAAGACAAGCTCTGTGGTACTTGACGCTCTGATGCCCATCTTGTCCTCATGCTTACCAAAAGAGAAGCCTTCGGTTCCCTTTTCAACGATAAACGCACTGATTCCGCGTGCTCCCCGGGCTGGATTTGTCCGGGCCAAGACCGTGTAGATTTCGGCATTTTCGCCATTGGTAATCCACTGTTTGGTGCCGTTCAGCACATAATGATCACCTTCGAGTTTAGCAGTTGTTTTCATCATCCCGATAGCATCGGAACCGGCATTGGCTTCGGTAAGACCGAATGCTGCCAGTTTTTCACCGGTTGCAATAGAAGGGAGATATTTCTTTTTCTGTTCATCGGAACCGAAAAGCAAAATGGGAAACGTTCCGAGTGCGGTAGCGGCCATGGCCAGTGAAATACCGCCACAGGCTTTGGAAAGCTCCTCTACGGCAAGGCAGAGTTCAAAGACACCGCCGCCCATCCCACCGTATTCTTCGGGGATATACAACCCGCAGAGGTCGGCTTCGGCCATTGCTTTAACAACATCCCAGGGAAATACGCCTTCCCGATCGTATTCTTCACGGACAGGCACAATTTTTTTCTCTGCCAACTCCCGTGCGGTTTCAATAATCATCTGCTGCTCTTCAGTCAGAAACCAGTTCATTGCTTTCTGCTCCTTTTGAATGGTTAACTATTTTTGATTTTTCATAATTTTTTAATGCATTTTTTGCGGCTATCTGTTGAGCGGTTTTTTTATTCGGACCAGATCCTTCTCCGAGGGGAACGCCGCCAATCTCTATCTGCACTTTGAATATCTTTGCATGTTCAGGCCCCATTGTGGACAGCACTTTGTAGTGAGGAATCCCGAATCCGTCACGCTGAGACACTTCAAGTATCTTGCTTTTATAATTAATGTTGCTTTTCTCTTTTAGAAATTCGGTTATCCGGCAAAAAAGGCTGGCCTTAAGAAATGTCTGTGAGGGTTCCAGACCGCCATCAAGAAAAATGGCGCCTACAATTGCTTCAAAAACATTAGCCAGAATTGATGTTTTCTTCCGGCCTCCGGAGCTTTTCTCTCCGTGACCTAAAAGAATATAATCACCAAAATTGAGTTCGGTGGCTATTTCACCCAGTATTTTACGGCTTACGATCAATGATTTTATCTTCGACAATTCGCCTTCACTCTTCTGAGGATAGGTATGAAAAAGATGCTCGGTCACACAGCAATTCAGAACAGCATCACCTAAAAACTCCAGCCGCTCATTCGAATCTAAGGGAGGTATAGAACCGTTTGCTGTGGTATATGAACGATGCCTGAGGGCTTTGCGGAGAAAAGAAATGTCTTTGAAACGGTAGCCGATAATCGATTGTATCGTGGTGAGATCAATCTCATCGGCAGAGGTTTTCGAATGAAACGGAAAACGTTTTTTAAAAAACCTCGATATTTTTTTAAGAAGGTTCATAGGCACTTGCAATCAATGTAGCATTATGCCCGCCGAAACCGAACGAATTGCTGAGAGCATAGCGCATCTCTTTTTTGACGGCTGTGTTCGGCGTATAGTTAAGGTCACATTCAGGATCGGCATCCTGGTAATTAATCGTCGGCGGAATTATGCCATTACGGATTGCAAATATCGAAGCGATAAACTCGATTCCACCGGAAGCACCAAGCAGGTGGCCGGTCATGGATTTTGTCGAGCTGATATTAACCTCCTGTGCATAATCGCCAAATACATTTTTAATTGCCGTTGTTTCGTATTTGTCGTTGAGGAGCGTTGATGTTCCATGGGCATTGATATAACCGATATCAGTCGGCTTCAGTCCTGCACTATCAAGCGCCATTTTCATTGCCCGCGACATCCCTTCACCTTCAGGCGCCGGATGGGAGAGATGATAGGCATCACCCGTCGCTCCATACCCGATCACTTCGCCATAGATTCGTGCTCCCCGCGCAAGGGCATGCTCCAATGATTCGAGAATCACAATGCCGGCCCCTTCGCCCATGACAAACCCATCTCGCTTGATATCAAAGGGCGAACTCGCTTTTGTGGGATCCTCATTACGCGTGGAAAGCGCTTTCATATTGCAAAAGCCTGCAAGTGCCAGAGGAGTAATCGTAGCTTCAGAACCACCCGTTACCGCGATATCCATCATGCCGGTACGGATCATGGTATAGGCTTCGCCAATAGCATGGGTGCCTGAAGCACAGGCGCTGACAACACTGTAGTTAGGGCCTTTCAGGCCGTAGCTGATTGAAACCCTCCCGGCGGTCATATCGGTAATCATCATCGGGATAAGAAAGGGAGAAACTCTGCCCGGGCCTCTGTTTACCAGTTTTGAATGCTCTTTCTCGAGCGTTTGAAGCCCTCCGATCCCGGAACCGATAATCGTACCGAACCGTGTCAGATCCGTTCTCTCAAGATCAAGGCCTGAATCCTTGATCGCCTGATCCGATGCACCGAGAGCAAAGAGAATCACCCTGTCGGTCCGCTGGGCTTCTTTGGGATCCACAAGACCATCAGGGCTGAAATCCTTGACTTCTCCTCCAATGCGACACTGATACGCAGATGTGTCAAACGCCTTGATCACATCAAGACCGCTGATTCCTGAACATAATGAATTCCAGAAATCATCCTTTGTTTTTCCCACAGGACTGACTACTCCGCAACCGGTTACTACGACTCTCTGGGTCATAAATATCTAATTCTTTCTTATTTTCTTAATTACCATGAAAAGAATCAGACAGGGATTCCCTGTCCAATTTCATTTCAACGACAACAAAATAAATGATTTTGTTGATTATTTATAGCTTACTATTTAAATAATCCAATGCATCCTGAACCGATTTCATCTTTTCGGCATCTTCATCAGGAATTTCAACATCGAATTCATCTTCAAAAGCCATGATGAGCTCTACCTGGTCGAGTGAATCAGCCCCGAGATCATCAACGAACGACGCTTGAGGTGTTATTTTATCACCGCTTACACCAAGCTTTTCTGCAATAATCTGCTTGACCTTGTCTTCCCGTTCGCTCACGATTTGCTCCTTTCAAAAAAGTATAAATCAAAAAAGAGTATATAAAATGATAATTTGCACATCACATAACAAGTCCGCCATCAACTGTAAGTACCTGGCCGGTGATATAATCCGCAAGAGAAGAACTCAAAAACAGCACGGCATTGGCAACATCCGATGGCGTTCCAAGAGTCTGCATGGGTATCTGACCGGTTAATTTTCCTCTATCTTCATCGGAAAGCTTGTCGGTCATGGCGGTTTTTATGAATCCCGGTGCAACCGCATTGACCGAAATACCCCGGGTAGCCAATTCCCGGGCAAGAGATTTGGTAAAACCTATCAAGCCTGCTTTGGAAGCACTGTAATTGGTTTGACCGGCATTGCCCATGAGCCCTACCACGGAGGCAATGTTGATAATTTTACCATTTCTGGCTTTCATCATCGGACGGGCACATTCTTTGGAACATAAATAGGCACTTCGCAGATTAATACTCAGCACCGTGTCCCAGTCATTGTCTTTCATTCGCACAATCAATCCGTCACGAGTCACCCCGGCATTATTGACCAGGATATCACATGGAGAAAAATTCGCAAAAAAGTCTTTGAACAAGGCACGCACCGAATCGGCATCGGACACATCGGTTTTAAAGGCTGCCGATTTTCGTCCGAGTTTTTCGACTTCTCCGCAAGTCTGCCGTGCAGATTCAAGATCGATATCACAAACAGCAACATCGGCACCGGCCTGGGCAAGCCGGAGCGCTATTTCTTTTCCGATTCCACGGCCCGAACCGGTAACCAGTGCATTTTTGCCTTCTAATGTTATCATGAGATCACATCCTCGGTTTACAGATGAAGCATATCGCTTAATTATTTATCTGTTCGCATCTTCCCGGTCACTGAGAACTCTGAAGAGAAAATAAATTCTCCACTGTTCCGCAGGGAACAACATTAAGCTCTCGATTGATTTTTTTTGCTAATCCGATTAAAACATTCCCAGGCCCAACCTCACAACATGTATCCGGCTGTTTGCTTATGAGGAATTCGATTGAGTCAACCCATTTCACCGGTGAAACCAACTGTTGAACCAATAAATCTCTGAGTTTTTCGGGATCGGTTTCCGCCCGGGCTGTTACATTAGTAATCACAGGACACCTGGGTGATGAAAAAGCGGCGTCTTTAAGAATTCCAGCAAACTCATCGGCCGCAGACTGCATCAGGGGAGAGTGAAATGCACCGCTCACGGGCAGGTCGATTACCCGCTTGGCGCCGGCTTCACAAAGCTTTTTGCGTGCTGCGGCAATAGCATCAACTTCACCGGAAATCACCGTCTGGACAGGTGTGTTTTCGTTTGCGCATACCACGACGCCATCGACCTCGTTAGCGATAACTTCCCTAATTTTTTCTTTGGGAAGATTAATAACAGCAGCCATCGCTCCAGGCGCGGTTTTGCCCGCCTGAGCCATAAGCTCTCCACGACGGGCAACTAACCGAAGACCGTCATCAAAGGAAAGTACACCGGCGCCATACAGAGCACCATACTCCCCGAGAGAATGCCCCATGGTAAAAGAAGGTGTAATTTCCAGTTCATTGAGAATATCGCACAGAGCCGCCTCAACAACAAACAAGGCCGGTTGGGTATTGCTTGTCTCTTTTAATTCTTCATCGGGCCCTTCAAAGCAAAGGCGTGCAATGTCCCGACTTAAAATGTCGTTTGCCTGTTCAAACAGCTGTTTTGCTCGATCGAACTTGTCGACAAGATCCTTTCCCATACCCACTTTTTGCGATCCCTGTCCGGGAAACATAAAACATAATTTCATATCAGCACAAACTCCATTACAAAGGTCGAATATACCTCTTCTTTAAAAAGCTAAAATCTTATAATCGCACTTCCTACGGTAACGCCGCCCCCCAGCGATGTCAACGCAGCAACGGTCCCCTTTTTCACCTTCCCCTGCAACCACGCATCTTCAAGAGCAAGGGGTATTGATGCCGAGGAGGTATTGCCGTATTTATCTACATTAGTAATGAGTTTTTCTTTATCCAGCCCGAGATTCTGAGAAATAGCTTTCATAATCCGGATATTTGCCTGATGCGGGATAAGGAGGTCTATCTGTTCTCTGGTAAGTCCGGCTTTATCTATAACCCGGCAGGTAGCATCCGCCATCATTCGAACCGCGTGCTTGAAAACTTCCCCCCCATTCATAGACATCGTCCTCTTTTCACCCCATGCCGGAATGTAGAGAATTTTACCCAGCGATCCGTCACTTTTCAAAAAAGTGGAAAGTATACCGGAACCGTCACTTTCAGGAACCGCCTGTAAAACCACCGCAGCAGCGGCATCGCCAAACAAAATTGCAGTGGAACGGTCATTCCAATCCAGTGTTTTGGATATGACTTCCGCGCCTACCACTATCGCAGTTTTGCATTTTCCACTTGTAATAAGACCATCAACAACAGTCAAAGCATAAACAAACCCCGCACAGGCAGCCGACAGATCAAAGGCAAACGCATTTGTGCAACCGATCGCATGCTGAATCTTACAGGCTGTTGAAGGGAAAAAATAATCGGGTGTAAAAGTAGCGCAAATAACGCAATCGACATCGGCAGGTGCCATGGATGCTTTTTTCAATGCCTTGAGAGATGCCGCCGCTCCGAGTTCATAAGCCCAGGCCTCTTTTCCAGGAGGAAAAACATGGCGCTTTTTTATGCCCGTTCGTGTAGTTATCCACTCATCAGTCGTATCAAGATATTTCTCAAGATCTTTATTAGTGAGGATAGTGTCCGGAACAGCCGAGCCTACGGATAACACTTTTGAGCGCATCGTTTCAGTCAAGCTACTGCAAACCTTTCATCAGGGATCCGTTTCAATCTTTTATTTTTGACTACTGCCATTTTTTCGTACAAGCATTACCGAGGTTTCGATCGCTCGGGCAATTGCAGTGGATGAAGAGCTTCCGTGGGCCTTCATTACAATCCCTTTGATTCCCAAAAGAGGCACTGCACCGTAATTTTCCGAATTCAACACCGCCATCTTTTGTTTAACAGCTTCAAAAAGACCATTCTCATCACCGAGAGCTTTTGCCACCAATCCATGAAAACTTTCGCATGCCTTCAGGAGAACGTTTCCTGCAAATCCATCACAGACGATTATATCAGCATCGCCGGAAAGGACCCGGGATCCTTCAATAAAGCCCCGATATCCCCTGCATCGATCACGCAAAAGCCGATCCGCTTCATGCAATGTCCGGGTTCCCTTGAACGGCTCCTTTCCTATATTTAAAAGAAAAACTTGGGGTGTTTTTATTGCAAAGAATTTTTGGTAATACTCGAACCCCATCAATCCGAAAGTGACCAGATGCTCAACCCGGCAATCAAGATTCGCTCCGACATCGAGCATAAGTGAGGGCCGTTTCCGGATTGTCGGAAGAAACGCCGCAAGCGCCGGACGAGCCACAGATTCGGAACGGCCGAGCAAAAAGACGGCTGCGCCAAGTAATGTTCCTGTGTCACCTGCACTGATCGATGCATTAACTTTACCTTCTTTTTGAAGAGCGACACATCGTACAATCGAAGAATTTTTCTTGGTTTTCCATGCTCGAGCCGGCGTATCACTGCCGGAAATGATCTCAGGACAATGCTCGATATCGAACTCTTCGGCGATTACTCTCTGTGAGGACTCCAGGCTCTTAATTATGTGCTCTATCTGTTCTCTTTTTCCGCAAAGAAGCGGAGAAAAATTTAATCCGGAGCGCAGTTTTGCCTCGACAGCTCCCCGGATTACAACACCGGGACCGTAATCTCCACCGACAACATCAATGGCAAGTCGAACAATGCCCATATCTCAGGCAATCACTATTCTTCAACTTCAATAACTTCTGTGCCTGCATAATAGCCGCAATTTTTGCATACTCGATGCGGAAGTGTTGGCTGTTTGCAGTGATCGCAAAGCGTTGGCTTGGACGGCTTCAGTGCCAAGTGTGAACGACGCTTTTTCTGACGGGTTGTTGATATTCGTCTCTTTGGTACTGCCATGATTAACTCCTCTACTGGCTGTTATATTTTTCTTTCAATTTTTTCAGTTGATTCCATCGGGGATCGATCTCATCGGTCTCCTTTTTGCCCTCGATTTCCGGCCCGGGACATGATTGAGAACAAAGCGGCTTCATCGATAATCCGGTAATAATCTCATCAAACAAAGCCGGAGTTATATCGACCTCCTGACGCTCCGGGTTATATTCAATGGTGCAGTACTCATCTTCCGAAAGATTGGTAAATGTCTGTCCCTCTCGAGACTCAAATACCACGGAAACCATTCCTGTCACCGGCTGCTTAAAATAATTCAAGCACCTGCTGCATTGCAGCTCTAAGGTGCTTGAAAAAGCAATTCGGACCTGAAAACGGTTTCCGACCCGGTCTATTTCTGCGCTGCATTGAACAATATCTAACCAATGAACCTCTGCGACTTCATCGACATTGATTTTCACCGATGCATTCCGGACCGAATGCCCTTCGGGAATATCCGGTATATGAATTATCATATTTTACAAATCCACCAAAATAAATAGTCATTCTAAATTCAGTCAAGAAAAGATATACAATAGATATCAAAGCTCTGACCAGAGTGTAGTTATTCTCTGAGCAGACAACCTTGCATCATTACGTTACAAGGCAACATTTATGCCACTTCGGGCATGATATTCCGGGAAAATGGATTTTTCTGGCGGCCGTGCTATCCAACAGCGGGATAAGCTTCGTAAATGGATTTATATCATGTATTTGATACTACCAGGGAGCCGGCTTTTTTGAAGCTTTCGTATGCTTTGCGGGCCTTTTGTCGGAGTAACCTCTCCCTGAGTTCTTCCTGCGTCGTATCCTCTGATCGATAATAGAGATAGTAAAACCTGCCTGCTTCGGTTAAATCGGTAAGCGCCTCATCAATTAATTCCATGCTCTGCGTAAAAAACTCATCTTCCGGTTCAAGGGACTCAAATTCTTTTTTCAGCTCACTTGATTTTTTCTTGGTAGCAGCAGCGCGGCCGAGAAGCGTTTCAAGATCATAGGACATATTCCGAAGGTCGACATTCATCATCGTAGTCGCCAGACCGGTACCACGATTGATAATATCATTCAGTCTGGCCGCAAAATTTGTCCGGTGTTTATTCTCCATGAGCTCTTCTTCTTTATTCTTGATTCTCTCCTCAGCCGCCTGCTTTTCAAGCTCCAGCCTCCTGAGTTCCGCCATTTTCTCTTTGTCGAGTCCCGAATTCACATGCTGAACGATCGCCCATACCGTACCGGCAAGCAAAATTGTGGCAAGTAAGTATGAAATCGACAGGCGAGTCGGTCCGTGTGAATTGATTGCTACCATGTAAGCAAGAAGTGTTATTCCCGCCAATACACCTAAAAGCAATACTTCAGTACCCATAATAATACCTCTTCTTGAGTGGGTGTACAAAGAGTTCTAATAGCTTATGAAAATAGAATTTATAATAACTCAACGGCAAATTATATCTCTACGGAATAAGCATTTTATTCATATTATGTTCAAAGATAATTTAATCGACTAAACTCAAAAAGGAAGATCATCTTCCACAGCGGTACCGGGCTCTTGAACAGATTGATCAAAACCTTCTGGATTCTGATAGGTATTATCCGAAGGCGGCGCTGTGGACTGTCCTCCGTTGCCTCCGGTTCCACCGAGAAAAACTATTTCTCTGGCATTGACTTCGGTTTTATACCGCCGGTTGCCGTCCCGGTCTTCCCAGCTCCGGGTCGTTAACCGCCCTTCGATATATGCAGACCGTCCTTTTTTCAAATACTGATTTGCCAACTCGGCAAGTTTGCCCCAAGCAACAATATTATGCCACTCGGTGCGCTCCTGTTTCTGACCACTTTTATCGGTAAACCGCTCGGAGGTTGCAACAGGAAAATTTGTCACAGCCTGACCCGAAGGCGTATACTTCAACTCGGGATCTTTTCCTAAATTTCCAATCAAAATAACCTTATTAACACTTGCCATACATCCTCCAGGAATAAATGTTCCAAACCTGAGATTATCAAATTACATATAAAATACATATATAAAATGAACTCTTTTAAACTGAAAAGCAAGAGTTTTAAAAAAACCTTTTCCTACCCCTGCTTTATCGCTGGGTAGTCAGAAGAATAATGGCGAAGGTAAGTGCAGCGGTAAGACCACCAACTGCAAGGTAGGCAATTGTCAGATTTTTTTTCTCTTTTTTTGTTCCTCTTTCTTTAAAATATTTCCAGACTGTCAGTCGAAGAACATTATTATCGACAGGATCAATTTTGTAATACCAGAGTGAATCCAGATTGATTGAAAATTTTGCCAACTTACCTGTTACCGTTTTCTTTGCTTCGGTGTTGGTAATATCGACCCCGGTAAAAGGAGTACTTACCAGTATGCTGGCAGGAAGTGAATCGAGCCAGGTGTCATAACAATCGATAACAATGGAATTTGATTTTTTATCAAAATAGGACCAGTAATTTTTAGGCCGCTCATTAAATTTTGCATCGAGAGTATAAATGAGTCGCTTCTCTTCAATTCGCGGCGCTTTACTCGATTTAATGGATTCTATCCTGAGAGTCGTATAAATACCTTCAGAAACCGTTACCAGAAAAAGAAGTAACAGGAGAAATAACACCCGTGAAGTGACGGATGGTCCGGGGGGGGTGAATCGGCTACGATAGAAGTGCTTCATTTACGCTGCCATAGAGTTGAAGGTTCCTGCTTAGAAAACAGGTCGATTGGGGCACTTATAGTAATAATATAAGAAAATGCAGGAGAACATGCCTTATTGGCAAGATAACATTTCAAAATTGATTTCGTTTGCCATATCCGGACACAATAAAAGCCTGCTATTTTTCTTTCCCGGAAGCATAAGCACCCTCAGGATCAAGCAGTGAATTTCCCGAAATTCCGGGAGTGCGTAAAACAATTCTAATTATACTACTAAATATGCCGCCACTTCAATAATGAGCTCTTTTCAACGGAATCGAGTAATTGGGTCAAGACACAATTTATTTTTGAGGGTTCATAATAAACCGGTCTTGAATATATGAAAATAACAGTCACCGACCTTCATAAAAAAAGACTTGACAATCAAACCATTGTCATGCTCACATCCTACGATTACCCAACGGCGATTATCGAAGATTTATGCGGGATTGATATTCAACTGGTGGGCGACAGTGTGGGCACTAATGTTCTGGGCTATTCCGATGTATCGGAGGTGACGATCGACGACATGCGTCATCATCTTCGTGCAGTCTCCCGGGGGGTTAAAAATTCATTTATCCTCTGCGATATGCCTTACAAATCTTTTCAATCGACTGAAGACGCCCTCTCCACGGCCCGGCAATTTATGGAAGACGGCGCAGACGGCATAAAAATCGAAGGTGAAGGGAATGTTCTTGAGATAATCCGTCACCTTACAAAAGGGGGCACTATTCCAGTATGCGGGCACATCGGTTACAAGCCTCAGTTCGATGGTCCCCGGGCCAGGGTTCAGGGAAAAGATTCGGAACGGGCAATAAAGCTTTGTGAAGCGGCTCTGGCGTTGGAAAATGCCGGGGCTTTCATGATTGTTCTGGAACTGATACCCGAAAAACTTGCCCGTGAAATCACCAATCTGCTGCAAATCCCGACTATCGGTATCGGCGCTGGACGATATTGCAGCGGTCAGGTCCAGGTGGTTAACGATATCCTGGGACTCTCAAACAGAACATTCCGTCACGCAAAAGAGTACGCCTCAGCACGGGGTCTTTACGAACAGGCAGTTTCATCCTATGCCCGGGAAGTCAGAAACAAAGCATTTCCTACCCAAAACAATATCGCTCATATTCCCGACAGCAGTTTTTCGGCAGTCGATACCTGGCTGAAAAACAGGAGTACGTTTCATGACCTATAACAAAGAACTGAAGATTGCCCTGGACTGCTCCGAAGAAGCCGGCAAATTGCAGCTTTCAGCATTTTCATCCCTCAAAAATATCGAAATAAAATCCGACAACTCACCGGTAACCCAAATCGATAAACAGTGCGAAGCGCTTATCAGAAGGAAACTTCTGGAAAATTTTCCCGGCGACGGTTTTCTTGGAGAAGAGACCGGACTGCAGGATTCGGGCAACGGCAGGCGATGGATTGTGGATCCCATTGACGGTACCCGTCCCTATATCCATGGAATACCAACCTTCAGTACCCTGATCGGCCTCGAACATAATAAACAATATGTGGTAGGCGTAATTCATTTCGCCGGCCTCAAAGAGACATACTGGGCGTCACGGGGAGGCGGCGCTTATTGCAACGGAACACCGATACACGTTTCAAACACCAGCAGTGTAGCACATGTTTTCGGCAGTTCTCTTGGCTATATCGAGAAATCGGATACTACTGCCGGACAACAGTTACTGAGTATGATGAAGCAGTGGGATTATTCCTACGGTTATATGGACGCCTATTCCTATGCTTCAGTTGCCGGCGGGAAACTCGACGCCTGCGTCAATTTGATGGATAAACCGTGGGACTGCGCGGCAGCGGCATGCATTATTCAGGAAGCAGGTGGAGAAATCTCGGACATCCATGGAAATAAAACAGTTGAGAACGGGACATTCGTCGCTACAAACGGCAGGGTGCACGACGACATCCTGGCGTTTTTCCGGGACCCCAAGGAGGTAACATTTTGACAAAGAAGACAGAAAAACGAAGAAGTGAATCGGCGGGGCTTTTTCATTTCGGTAAGGAAATGGCCTCGGCACTTCTTATGGCCCTTATCGCCATCGTATATGTTATCCAGGCATTCAGAATACCCACCGGCTCGATGGAAAAAAGCCTTCTTGTCGGTGATTTCCTTCTGGGACTGAAATTTATCTATGGCGCGCCGGTCCTTCCCTTTAACAGTTTCGGAACCTATGCCAAATTCCCCGGTATTACCGATCCCAAAACAGGTGATGTTATCATTTTCAGATATCCGGGAACCGATAAGAAAGACTATATTAAACGATGTGTTGCAGGTCCCGGACAGACAATCGAAATTAAGGGCGCCGAAGTTAAAGTCGACGGAAAACCGGTGGCATTACCTCCAAAAGGTCAATACCTGAACAATGGTAATGTACCCTTTGAAAAAATCCGCAACTTTGCTCCTCTCCGCATACCGAAAAAGGGTGATAAAATAAAAATCAGTGACCTGCCGGTCAGGGAATTTCATTTTCTCAAAACACTCGTTCACCAGGAGAATCCTTTAAAAGAGGTGAAAACCGAATACCAGCTCTATGTTGACGGCGAATATGTTAACAGCTTTAGTTTCGATAAGGTGGATATATGGGCCGTGGTCGACCAGAAAATCTCATACGTTAAAATGGAAATGGCCCGGCGGGCGCCAGATAAAACCATCGCCATTCGGAAACTCCTCTATCTGGACGGAGAACGGCTTACCGAGTATACCGTCAAAAACGACAATTATTTCATGCTCGGCGACAACCGCGACAATTCAACCGACTCCCGTTTCTGGGGCTATCTCAATCGCAACTTTGTCAAAGCCAAAGCATTTATTCTCTACTTTTCCCTCGACAAAGAAGTCCCCTTTTACCTTCTTCCAATGAAAATCCGCTGGGACCGGATCGGAATGCTTATTCAGCCATGGAATGGAAGAGTGAGCGTACGACCGCACGAGCGTGCAATGATGCTGGATGCCGGTCGCTGGTTGCTGGATCCATATTCCTGATCCATTTTCTTAATCTATTATCGTACATCATTATTGATCTTCAAGAACCGGGACGAGAATGATTTTTGTTCCCCCCGTACGCTCGTGACCTCGTGCGTTCGTGCGCTCATTCCTCACCCCTCATCCCATGCTATCCCGATAAGAATGCCGTGGCTTCGATATGATTCCCAGTATTCAGCGGTAGTAAGGGGTAAATCCCGGATATATTCGTATCTCATCGGGTGCCAGTAGCGATAGTAATAGGCGAGCGATATTTTAGCTTTCTTTGTAATGATAATATCGGCTCCCAGACCTCCCTGCATGTTTATTCTGAAATTCTTGTCTTCACTGTCTTTTATGGCAACCGGCTCCCTGATTCCTACAATTTCATCATTTCTTTTGCCCGCCTCTCTTACCGATAAATAATTCAATCCAATCCCCATGGAAAGAAAAGGGATAAAGGCCTTTTCCGGAGGGAAAACATACTGCAGTTCGGAACCAAAAGAGAAATGAAAAAAGTTGTTGCTGATTGCAACCTCGGCAATATTGTTTTCGGAGGGAAAATACATGGTTAAAGTGTCGGTTATTTCGCTTCCGAAATCAAGGAGGGTGCTGAACTGGAGTCTGAGCCAGGGAGCAAGATAGTACCGCCGGGCAAAAGCGGCTCCCCAGAACGCCAGCGGCTCTTTGTCGACCTCCTGTCGGTAGCCCTTCATATCGAAATAGCCACGTCTGACATTTTGCGAAAAGGCCGCGCCAATGAAATACTGGTTGGGGAACAGGGAGGATTTATCATTTTCCGCACCGATAATATTCCCGGTTATACAAATAACAAAAAAGAGTCTTATGAATATTTTTGTCTTGATTTTGTTATCACCGATCAGGTTGAATGAGCTTTTGTACTTTTTCTGCGGCACTCTGCCAGGTAAAATTTTCTTCCACTCTTTTTCTGGATGCTTTTCCTGTTCGTTCCAGTTTTTCCGGATTATCAAAGAGTGAAATGATTGTTGCCGACAGCGCGGCCGGGTTTTGGGGCGGCAATAAAAAGCCCGAAACCCCCTCCTCAACAGCATCCGGAATACCACCTGCGGTCGAACCGACCACCGGACATTCGCAGGCATTCGCCTCTAAAAAGGTAATACCGAATCCCTCACTGTCACCATCGTCCATAACATCCCTGCTCATCATAACATTAAGCGTGGAGTAGCTATAGAGCGCCGGAAGGTCTTCATCATTTACGAACCCTGTAAAAAATACATGATTTTCCATTTTAAGGCGCTGTGTTTGCTCATGAAGTCTTTTCAGGTAATTCCTTTCGCCCGAACCGGCAACAATGTATGTCGTATCCGGATACTTACGCACAATCTCGGGTAAAGCCTCGATTACCGTATCGCACCCCTTGCGCTCCACGATCCGGGCAAGCGTAAGAAGTATATGGTTCGACAGAGGAAAGCCGTAGCGTTCGCTTATTCTCCCGGTATTTTCACAGGGAGCGAACCGCTGTATGTCAACACCGTTGGGAACCACGACAATCTTTTCATCGAATGCATTACCGATCTTTTTTTTCAACTCACCTTTCGTATATCTGCTGACCGGAATTATCCATTCGGCAGCATTCATAGTTTTACAAAGGGAGCCAACTTTTCGCTTACTCAAATTTCTGGTAACTTCGGTGCCATGCACCCCCACGATCAATCGCGCCCCAGGATATCGGTTCTTAAGAAAAGAAAAGGCAAATGCCAGCTCCCAGGTCGACGTAATAATTATTGCATCGTGATGACGGTCCAAATACCGCCATAGATAATAAAGCGAATACCAGAACCGATTTCTATGCCAGTCGTGCCCTTTTAAGGGCCAAAACGAATAGGACTTGCCGTCATAGATACTGTAATCGAATTCTTTTTTTTTCTTCTTGCACAGAATTGTTACCGAATGACCGTACCCGACCAGGTTTTCACCAATACCCATACACCACTCGGCTATGCCGCCCCCCTTATGGGGAGGAAATTCTTCGGTAATTATCGCAATATTCATGATTGCATTAACTTTTTATATTCAATCAATGTTTTATCGACTGTTTTTTCGATATCAAATTCCCTGACTCTTACCTTGCCGGCTTTTCCGAATTTCTCCCGCAATTGCCGGTTATGAATCAGGGTCAGAAGATTACCGGCCAGGTTTTTACTATCGGCCGGTGGAGAAAGCAGGCCCGTCTCCTCGTGAACCACCATTTCGGAAATGCCTCCGGCAGAGGTCGCCACAACCGGGACGCCCGAAAGCATGGCATCGAGCACCGATGTCCCCAGTCCCTCTGTTCTGGATGACAACACAAAAATATCCATATACCGGAGTAATTCACCGATATCCGTGCGAAACCCGGTAAATGTCACATGGGAGGTGAGATTCAGTTCTATACATCGATTTTCAAGCTCATTCTTCAGGTCACCGTCACCAATAATCAGAAAATGAACCGATGGATCATTATCAACAACAATTCGTGCGGCATCGAGAAGATCTCTCTGCGCCTTGTGGGGCGCCAGGGCTGCGATATTTCCTATCACTGTCGAATCGGGAGAAATAGCAAATTCATTCCGGTAATCTCTCTCCCCCGGAATATCATCGAATTTAGCCATATCGATCCCACTGTGCGCAAGAGCGATCTTGCTTTCAGGTATTCCACCCTCAATTAAAACCTGTTTGACCATTTCGGAAATTGCAATATAGCGATTGCACCGGACAGTGTATTTCAGTTTGCTGAATCGGTTTTCAGCAACGGGAAAATCGACCCGGCGGGATACAACAAGTTTTGTTTGCCTGTTAAAGAGCAAGGCACAAAGAGCTATGGTATGTGTATGGGCCGTATGAGTGTGGACAATATCGATTTTCTCTTTCCCGACAATCCGGCTTAGGGCAACAACCGCAGGTATGTCCAGCTCGTGATTAATGGACAACGGCAAAAAGGGCAATTTCAGCAACGAATTACGCTTGGCAAGCTCACTATGCGGAGCTGCCGCGATGATTGAATGGCATCCCCGGTGATTCAGCCCCTTCGACAGCATAAGGGTCTGGGCTTCACCACCGCGCCATCCGCGGGCATCGTTAAGCTGAAGAACCCGGATCGGTGTGGTATAGGTGCCAGAGTTTTGCATATTTTAAAAAAGTATAATATCCCGCCATAACGGCTAGTATCATGCCGTGCATCCCGTCTCTGAAACCGGCTTTGAATATATACATTCGAAGAATCTTCCAAAAAGGCCTGACAATCAAATCGCCGGCCCCGGCCGTCTTACTTTCCCCGAACATCTTCTGAGCACTCAGCGACGTAAACCGGTTGATTTTATCCAGATGATGACTGATATCTTTATAAGGATAGTGATATAGCTCTCCCCGAAGGCGCCTGATTTTGCCCTCAACAATTAATTTCTCATGAACAACACTGCCGTCGAACGTCGATTTTTCCCGGTTGAACAATCGTACCACCCAGTCGGGATACCATCCGGAATAATTGATCCATTTTCCCAGATAATTTACTTTGCGGGCAAGCGCACAGGCGGCAAAATCGTTACCGGCAACATTCCGCATCTCCTCTTGCAAAGGCGAGGACAGCTCTTCATCCGAATCGATCCAGAGTATCCACGTATTGGATGCCTTTGCAACGGCAAATTCCTTCTGTGCAGTATACCCCTCCCAGGTATGGGAATAGACATGGGGAGTATATTTTTTAGCGATTTCGACCGTTGAGTCATCACTCAATGAATCGACAACAACAATTTCATCGGCAAAAGAAAGGCTTTTCAGACAGCGCTCGATTGTTCGTTCGGCATTGCAGGCGATAATTACAGCAGAAATGGGTATACTTTGTGACGACATACAACTCATTTTTTCAGAAGAATATAATTTTTAAAGCCGCCGAGCTGTTTGCCTCCGAAAAATGTTTGTTCGATAAAGGTTAACAGACGGTATTTGAGCTTATCATGATTATGCATCATCACAGGCTTGCCTGAGTATTGAAGTTTATCTTTCCAGTCGAGTTTTGCTATCCGCTCCTGCATAACCGCAGGATGGGTTTCTTTAAATAACGGAAGACGGGAGAGTAATCCGTAATGAAATTCATTCCCTCTTTCGGCATAGTATGCATCTGCTTTTGATTTTCCCCAGTGAGTCGTATTTATCTCCTTTGACTTTGCCTGCATGAGATGGGGAGGACGGACCCATCCGTAATGATAAATATCTGCATCGACTTTTGCCACTTTGAGCTTCTCCCCATTCCGCCTGAACGACTGGGCAGTCTCCCACGATTCGATACCCAGTCCATTCCGGATAATACGAATTTCATTGGGATACCACTTATGATTAATATGATAATGGTCGTAGTCACCCCAGAAATGTTTATAGGAGAACAGAAGCCCCTCAACATCTTTGTCGTCGAGCAACTGCTCGCACCGCTGCTTGATAACAGGTAAATATTTCTCATGAACAACTTCATCGGCCTGGACATAAAAGCACCAGTCACCGGTGCACGCTCTGAGAGCAATATTGGTCTGTTGACTGTGAATTCCACCTTTTAATTTCTCACGATCGGTCCATTCGGTGTCGATTATTGTAATTTTCGGATCGTTAATATTTTCGATAATTTCACGAGTCTGGTCTCCCTGATCTCCCTTGCCCACCGCAATAATAAATTCATCACAGATGGGCAGAATCGATTGAATTGCTTCCGCGATGGGGAAATAGAGCCTTTGAGCATTGCGAGCAAAGGAGAACCCACTGATTTTCATGTATCACCTTTCTGAATTATTCCGGTCGCAACGTTACATTATACACTTCTTTAAGCAGCAAAACCGCTGCGGCATATACCTCCCGCGGCGATATTTCATTGACAGTCGTTCCTTCGGGTGCGCGGATAATTTCGTGCGGCACATTGTAGGGCGACCATCGCATAAGCGTTTGCTTATGATCAATATACATACCCGCCACCGGAACGTTGTGCGACGATGCTATCGATATCAATGATGTATCCGGGGAAATAAACAATTGCAGATGCCGGATAATCTCCGACACGATTATAAGACTGCTTCGGGGCACGGTTTCGACATTCTGATATCTATCCGCAAAATTCAGCGCCCATTCAGCCTGATCTTCCACGGCAAACAGAACCACGGCCACAGGATTGCGAAGGAGCTTTTCGATAAGCTTTTCATACCGATCGGCATTCCATTGTCGGATTTTTGCACCGGCCGAAAGATTAATTCCAACGAACATGCTGCTGTCTGCATGGGTTTCATTCAGACGGTGTATAAATAATTCTGCGTCCCTGCAAGCCTCGGGTGGGGCAGCGATTTTCATTTGATAAGACCGGGATATCGGCTTTCCGGTAATCTTTTCCACAAGGGCGATATTCTGATCGACCATATGCCTGTCATCAAGATCAAATACATAATCGTATTCATCGGCAACATTTTTCTTGTGCAAACCGGCAAGGGCCACGCCCGCACCGGCACAGCGGGAAATCAGAAAGCAGGTATTTGACATGCCGGGGGTGAGATCGACAATCAGATCGAACCGCTCCCTGCGCAACCATAGTGTCAGCCGTATCACTTGAAACATATTGTGGAAATTAACGGCTTTCAGCTCCCTGACATAAGGATTATGGCGGATTACGATTTCGTTATAGGAACTGCAAATGACGGTAATATCTTTGATTCCATTATCGAAAGCTGCCTCGAAAAAGGGGGTTGCAACAAGCATATCGCCGATTTTTCCCGGACGAAGTACCGCAATTTTCCGAATATTCCGGGAAGAAGCAGCGTGCGAAGGCTTTCTGAAAATATAAGCAAGCAATCGAAGAAAAAGAGAATAGCGTATTTTTTTTACCATATACTACACGTGTTCGGACATTAAAAGAGACTCAAGATTTTCGTACATCCGTTCAAGCGAAAAATCGCTTTGTATCGCTTCACAGGCCCGTGCACCGATATCTTTGCCGAGCCCCCTGTTTTCAATCAACTTCAGGCTCGATTGCACAAACTCCTTCGTTTTACCAAAGGGAACAACCATACCGTTGTGGCCGTTTTTCAAAACCTCCGAGACCCCTGCAATATCAAAAGCGACCACCGGAAGGGCATGGGCCATGGCCTCGAGCATGGCATTGGACATGCCTTCGGACCGGGATGTTAACCAGAAAATATCCGCGGCCTGATAGAAACCCTGTATATCATCCCGGTGACCGGCCAATACAACATGTTTATCCATATCCAGTGCCTGTATCAGATTGCGATACGTATCCATTGCACCGCCTGAACCGACAACAACAAGCTTGACGGAGCACCCTTTTTCTACAAGCACCTTACCCATCTCAATCGCGAGATCGATTCGTTTCTGACGGGCAAGCCTTCCGACAACAAGGATCATCGTCGTCTCCGGTCCAACATCGAGCATGGAACGATACTCATCCCGTAACTGGTTTGTATCCGAAGGCAATTCTACACCGTTATGAAGGAGTCTGCATTTATTACTATCAAAACACGACGTCTGTTTCAGGGCATTAACTACCCGCAAGGAATTGACAATCACCAAATCGGCGAGAGAACAGAATGCGAAACGGTTTCTGAAATTGTGGAGGGGTCTTTCGATACCGAACCTGAACACCGTTTTTGTTTTTTTCCGGAATTTCCCCGCCAATCCGGCAAGCACATACTCACGCTGTTTTGTTGGAACGACATAATCGATGGCATGACGGTACAACACCGACAAGATACGAATACTCGTAAAAAAATCGAGATTGTTGGCAAAAGGAAATGTTATAACCGAAACCTTTTTGCTCCATATCCGGTCCCGTATCACCGATGATCGGAGTCCAAAGTAGATGGTGTGTCCCCGTTCGGCCAGTCCACAGGCTACGTTGACGGTCCATTTCTCATTGCCGCCCCATTCTTTCGATGAATTCAGGAATAGAATATTCATCTTTTACCATTCATACCGATGTAACTAATGCATTCAGCCGATCAATCATCACCGAAATGGAATACCGTTCCTTTACGGTTTGAATACATCGCTTCGAAAACCGCTTCCGCTCATCCTCGTTTTCGAGAAGTCCGGTTATTTTTTCGGCTAAAAGTGAAGAATCCCCAACCGGCACCAGGTACCCCTCGGTACTGTCGGTGATTATCTCCCCGGCATCCCCGGCCCGGGTCGCTACAACCGGCGTACCCACACTCATAGCCTCAAGTACTACATTGGGAAGACCTTCATCGATAGAACTGAGGACGAAAATATCAGCGCCGTACATGAGCCGGGGCAGATCCGAACGTTCTCCGAGAAAATGCACCCTGTCTTTGATGCCAAGCTTCCGGGCCAGCGACCTGTACGGGGTATCGTCACCCCCACCAGCGATTGCACATCGCACCGGCCTGCCCGAGTAGTTTACTTTTTCTACTGCCTCGATAAGATATTCGAATCCCTTTTGTGAAAACAACCGTCCGGCGGCAAGTATCACCGGCAATCCGTCACTCATATCAATCGTCTTCTTCAAATAGCGCCTGTCCCACCCTGACGTATCAGGAATTTCAACACCATTGGGCACCACATGCACGTCGTCCTGATTGATCCAGTCAAATTTCCTGAAGGTCCTTTTAATCGATTCCGCCGGCGTAATAATCTCATCGACAATATATTTATAGGCCATACGATAACGGAATTTTTCATAGAGAAGGGCAAGGCCTTTTCTCACAAAAATCTTTTGTATCCCCGCCAGTTTTGCCGCTATTCCACCGATACGAACATCCTTTTCAAAATTGCAGCAGAGCACATCGATACTGTTTTTTCTGAAAAAACACCACAACCTGACTATCATGACAGGATCAAAATCCATATGGATGGGATATTCTTTGATGGGCACACCTCGATGTTTGGCCCGTTTCAACCACTCGGCATTATTCTTACCGATACAGATTACTGAGTGCCCCTTGTCATGCAAACCGGCAGCGGCATTGACCATCCATTTTTCACCGCCGCGCCAGACAGAGGCGGGGATTGAATTCATGAAGGCAATATTCATGGGTGGAGAGGGTCCAGGGTTCGGGGTTCAGGATTCAGGATAAAGCAGGATAATAGATTACGATAATGGACCGGGATAATGGAGACAGGCATCCAGAAACCAGAAGCCAGAGGCCAGCATCCCTCTTCAGCATTATTTCGAGTTTCGAATTTCTTCACTCCTTCTCGTCCTTCATGGCCTGCGCTGCAAGCTCCGCCACCCGCTCCGGGGTGATCAGGCTGTGGCATTTGTAATGACCGTACTTACACGTTCTCTTAAAGCAAGGGCGACACTGTATTTCGGCGGCGGCTGCAAGTGATGCTTTTCCCAAGGGATGGGTCCAGGCCGGTGAAGTGGAACAGAAAAGGCCCACAACCGGGGTTCCCAGAAATCCGGCAAGGTGCATCAGGCCCGAATCGTTTGAAATGACGATTTCTGCCCCCGCAATGATCCGGGCAGCCTCGACAAGACTGGTGACGCCGGCCAGATTCGTTATGCGCTCAGGCGCACGTGTTGCGATATCGTCAGCCTGCTCCCAATCACGTGTGTCACCAAGGAGTAAAATTCTTTTATCACCAAAAATCAGGGCAAGCTCTTTATACCCGGGCCATCGCTTGGCCGGCCCATAACGGGCCCCGGGACAGAAAACAATATAATCGTCATAGCGGATATCTTTGTTGATTTGTACCCCTCCCCAAGCTGCCGGATCAAAATTCCCTGCCTCCAACACGGATGCATACTCACTGGTAATATGATTTTTTCGTGTGGCTGCGGAACGAGAAACCCGCCGTGTTAAAAAGAGACTCCGCAATTCGGCACCGATTCCCACTCGATAGGGAATACCGCTGCGAAGGGCAAAAAGCGCTGATGAAAAGGAATGGGGCACGATATATACGCTTTCAAAGTTTTCCTTACGAACCAGAGCGAAACTTTCTTTCAGCTCTTCGTGGTTTTTCCGTTTATACGGAATCAGGAAATAATCCGAGAATTCGGTGAGCAATCCAACAAACTGAGGCGGGACAATCAGCGCCGGCCCCGCTTGTTCCCGGGGGAAATTACTGTTAATCACCGCCAGCGCACACAGACAATCCCCAAGCCAGTTGGGCATAAGTACTGCAGTGCTGTTATGAGGTCTGGTTGCTGATTGCATGGAAACCTGGAACAATTAAAAATAAGAAAGAGGTGGATGAGTGATGCACTGAGCGAAACAAGGTGTAGTGGAGTAGTGAGGTGATGAAAAATACGGGTATGCGAAAACAATTATCTGTAAAACCAGCATTGAAACTATATGCAATTTATCCCGTTACTCCACCTGTCCCGAACGCATCGGGAATACTCCGACCTCCCGATTCTTCCCACCGTAAAATACATTTCGGCCCCCAAATCTTTCTCTGAGAGCGAAACGAAAGGTATTTTGGATTAGGTGAAGGAGTGGAATAGTGGAGTGGTGGGATTGCATTACTCTATCAGCCCGTTTTTAAGATTACTTATGTCCGAATTTCAAACAAATAAACTCAAGCTATTTTTCATCAACAAATTCAACTGGCTGGCGCCGTCACCGATGGCCACCGTTTCCACCATGTCGACCTGGAGTCTGGCACGGCAAGGGGTATCAACAACCTTTATTGTCGAAGGCGAGCCGACATGGGACACCGCTGCGATGCTCGAACAGAAATTCGGTTTACCCCCTCTCGATACCTATAAAGTGATTCCCTTTAAAAGAATCATTTTTAATAAAATCAAAGCTACACCAGTATTTTTTATCAGAGCATGTCGACACATTATACGAGAGGCAGGTAAAAAGGGGGCCGTTGTAATCTCACGAAATACGACGTTTCTTCCCTATCTCGTATTGCTGAAAAAAATATTCGGTTATACCGTCTTGTTCGAATCCCATGCCTACCATGGCATGGAAACACTCCCCGCAATCGGTCAGCGGCACAAACACAAAACATTAGGGCTGTCAAACCAGTTTCGCCTTATCGAACGCTTGTTTCTCAATCAAATTGACGGCCTGATCTGCATAGCTCCCCCCCAGAAAGAACTGTATGGCAAAGATTTCGTGACCATTCCCATCACCGTCCTTCCACTGGCATCGATGATCCTTCCTGAACAGAAAGATCCGAAAAAGACTATCTCCTCCTCCAAACCGAAACGCCTGGTCTATTGCGGACGGCCTTCTCCCTATGTTGATATCAACAGCATATTCGAAGCCCTCCACCAGACCCGTTCACTCAACCTCTCCTTTACCTGGCTCGGAATCGGGGGCGAAAATAACAAAAAGCTGCAGGAACGGATTAACAGAGAAGGTTTGAGCGACCGGATGGAACTCAGAGAATGGATTCCCCACCGGGAAATGGTCGACTATCTTCTTAGCGAAGCACATGCGGGACTGGCTTCATATAAGAAATATTTTTTCAGCCTTGCCCTTTTAAGTCCGACAAAGATTTTAGATTACTTTGCGGCAGGCCTCCCCGTTATCGCCCCCCGGCTGCCGACAACCGAACATATCGTGAGCGACCGCAGAAACGGACTGTTCTTCGAAGTCGAAAACACCGGTTCTCTCTCCCGGGCCATAACCGAACTCTTTACCGACAATGCACTGCATTCGCAGCTCTGTAAAGGTGCACAGGAATCGGCACGAGAATTTTCGTGGGAGAAACGTTCGGAGCGGTTGATCGGGTTTATTGGGGAAGTGAGAAGTGGTCCTCATTTAAAATGATCTATGAATGATTACGAGAATGATCAGGTTGAATGAAGAGGAATGGAAATGGGAGAAGATTTGCGACAACGATATGAGAGGAAGAAGATATCCGGGGACGAGAACGATGAATAGATCCGGACACCCCACTGTCAGCGTCATCATTCCCCTCTACAATGGAGAAAAGTTTATTGTCGAGTGCCTGGAGAGTGTTTTTGCTCAGACAGAGCAGCCGGTGGAGATTGTTGTTGTCGACGACGGCTCGACTGACAAGTCGGTGGAG
>WJLZ01000150.1 GCA_014728215.1 Chitinivibrionales bacterium | reverse complement strand
TTTTCCTGGGGAGGAACATTCGATTTTCTTTTAATCAGCGATGAGCCACAGGTTACCGTCGATATTGCCGCTTCATATTCTTTAGCTGACAAATTTAAAACGAGCATAATTCTTTCGAATATCCTTAAAACGGATACTTCACTTTCTACTCTTGCCAGAAAGCTTGACATTTCTTTGATCGGAGAAGCAATACCCCGATCCCGTCTCTTTTTTGAAACTGATATTTTCGGTAAGCAATATTCAGGTGACACGACAGTATACGGATATGGAATCGATTTAATGCTTCAAAAAGAGCTGTTTAAAAATCCCTTTCTCAGGTTGTATATGTGCGGCATATTTGAAAAAGATAAATTTAATCAAACGATCTTTACGGCAGAAGGTGGTGTTGGTGTAAGCGCCTATTTCGGCAATTCACTTGCCGGACTTTTCGGCGGCTATTCCCATGTTTTTGAATCGGAGAGCGATAAAGTTATGGTCTCCTTTTTCATTAATCCAACTCATGGTAAAGACGATATTGCTCCGGAAGTATCACTGAATTTTTCTCGGGAAATTTTTACTCCTGATGGAGACGGTGTTCACGACTATCTCTTGATTTCGGTTACATGCAGTGATAACAAAGATGGAGTTGGGTTGAAAAAGTGGACTATTGTTATAACGGAAAAACCGGATGATCCACGAAAGGTTGTCCGTCTTTTTACCGGAGCTTCACTGCCGCCATCAACAATCAGATGGGAAGGACGCGATTCAAATGAAAATCTGCTTGATCATGGTGCGTATTATATTCAGCTTACCGCAATCGATAGAAATAATAATATTTCAAAGACGCCCTGGAAAAAAGTAATCCTTAAAAAATTATTCTGAGGGCGTTGTAGTTCCTAGGGTATCTTCTTCGGGGTTGATAATCGCATTCCTCAACTTTGTTTCTTCTGATCCGTCCTGATTGAAACCGCCTCCACAATTCAGTAACAGTATACAGAGAGTGATTATTACTGTTTTCACCGAAATCAACCATAAACCGAAGTATTTGAAAATCAAAACATTCATTTTTTCAGCTTTCCCGGTTTCACCTGCAGTGATGGAGAGAATTTAAATTGAATACCGTATTCTATTAAACGCCAGTACGTTGTTCTTGCTTTACCGAAAGGTATTTTAATGGAAGCGAAAACTCCTGGAGTGAAATATTTTTCGATCGGAAAATCGAAGGCACTGTGGATTCGATGGAACCACCAGTCATTATCGAGAGTGAGTTTATCCTGTAAGGTGTTTGATGTAACATCAAAAACATCGGTAAAGATAAGATCTTCCCACTGATATCCTATTGAATATGAGACATTGACGTTTTTGATGCCGAAATGAATTCCCAGTGAAAGTGCTGTACTTGTGAGATAAAGATTTGGCAGTTTTCCGGTAGATGAATCAAACGAGACAGTGTACGATTGCTTACTATCGCCAATGGATGCAGTATCAGACCGTCGATATTTCAACCCTGAAAACCATTGGCCAAATTCGCATGAAATATATACACCTCCCAAATAGGCAAAAAAATTATTTCCTGCCGTTAACCCTCGATAATTATCCATGATATGATTACCATCATCATATAATGCCAGAAGATGACGTATTGATTTTCGTGACGCAGTCTTATGAATATAACTGAGCGCATTGAATCCAATATTTAAATTATCGTTATGCAGTGTATCCATAACTTCTCGTATCTTTTCTGCAGCAAGGGTTATTGAGCGCGGCCTCCGGCATCCGTCAAAAAGACCGTAATCATCCGGGCACTTATCTTCTGTATCGGGATATCCATCCTTATCTCTGTCTGAAATCTCTTTAAGATCCGCTTCTATGTGCAGTAATGAATCGGGAGGGAGAAAAACAGTTCTTTTAAACGACGTATACCCATCCTTTTCAACATGAATGGTATACATGCCCGTTGGAATATTCCGGCGGAAGTCACCTTTTTTGATCAGTGAATCATTAAGAGTAATCGTTGCATCGGTATGTTTTGAGGATATATGTAATGTTCCATGCAGTCTTTGGGGATAGAAATAAAAATAGCTCACTTTCCCGCTTTCTATTGTAATACCTGTGTCCAGCGAAGAATAGTACGGTCCACCTTGCCACCTGATATGGTGAATCCCCGGGTTCAATTTGACAGGAGTCGTTTCTACCGGTTGTTCATCGATAGAGTACGGGGTATCGATCGGAAGGAGTGGAAGTATGAGAATCCCGTATTGCCTGTCACCGGCAATATAAACGGTATCGTCTTCGGACAGGAATTCGAAAGATGCATAGATTGTTGTATCCGGTACCACAACCACCCTCTTGCGGGCAAAGGTATAGTGGGGAAGAGTGAGTTCGATAATGTAGTTTCCTGCAAAGAGGTCGGTGAGTGTAACCGGCGTTTGCTTTTTTGTGTCGATTCCATTTATAAACACCTTTGCTTTTGGCGGATCCGAACTGAGATTGATTGATCCCGCGGGTTTTCCATAGGTACCTTTCAGGCATTTCCATAATCCACTCACATTATAGCAGGCTGTCTTCGAATTTCTGATATATATCCTTTCATTATCGAAATAAACCTCTTCGATATCTTTGGACATATCTTTCTCATCATAGGAATAGGTTTTCAAGCGAATGAGTTTTGAAAGGTCACAATTTTCTTTAAAGGGGAAATAATACAGATTTGCAGAGGGAGAGAACGCTTTATCGGTAAATATACCATGGTAAACAGCATAAGTATTCGCATTTATTTTTTTTCTGAGGACAACCTCGCCCGGTTTAATTTCCGGTAATTCATCCTGTGGATGCAATGGAGTTGTGTCCTTAGTCGTAATAATTTCATTTGAAGAAAATCCGCTTTTCTGCTTTTCAGGGCTTGCAAATAATGGTATAGTATAATTGCCTGAAGCGGCATTTTGTGCAAAACAGAGCAGGGCGAGACCAAATATGGTAGCAGGTATTTTCATCGTACTATTGTTTATCCGTGTATTGAATCGTTTTAACTATCACCTGTATTTGCGCCTCATAGATGAAAAAATACTATCTATTCTATAATCAGGTGCTATCTATTAATTTTTTCGTTCTAAAATGTAATTTTATTTAAAAAACTTTATCGTGAACCATCATAACAGTTTATTAATTATATAAATAAATTATATTAATAACAATTTATTAAAAGAAATTAAGATTTTAAATGCGAGGATAGATTCTATGTGCGGAATAGTCGGTTATATAGGGCGGAAAGATGCATTTTCTGTTTTAATCGAGGGTTTAAGTGCACTCGAATATCGTGGATATGACAGCGCCGGCGTGGCAATGGTGGATAAAAGTAAGTTATTGATTTATAAAGATAAGGGTAAAGTCGAAATATTAAAAGAGCTTGTTAAAAAGAAGATGCCGGTAAAGTGTAATTTAGGAATAGCACATACCCGCTGGGCTACTCACGGCGGACCGTCAAAGAAAAATGCCCATCCTCACTGTGATAATAAGAAAAAGATTGCCCTTGTTCATAATGGAATCGTTGAAAATTATGGAATACTGAAAGAAAAGCTTATTCGTGAAGGAGTAGAATTTAAAACCGAAACCGACACTGAGGTTCTGGCACATCTTATCGGTAAATATTACACCAACGGTGATTTGCCGGGTGCGGTGCGAAGGGCGCTTCTGGATGTTGAAGGAACTTTTGGAATTGCCGTTATTGCCAAAGATAATCCTGATGTTCTTGTTGGGGCGCGTCGGGGTTCACCGCTTGTTGTGGGTATCGGAAACAACGAAAATATTATCGCCTCTGATGCCTGTGCGGTTGTACGCCATACGAAACGGGTTATTTATTTAAAAGATAATCATATGGTTATCCTTAATCACAATGATTATCAAACGACCACTCTGGATAATCATCGCATATCCTATGAAATTCAGAATATTGATTTTGATGCTGAAGCACTCGCAAAGGGCGGCTTTCCTCATTTTATGCTCAAAGAGATATTTGAGCAGAAAGAAACGATTCGTAATGCCATGCGCGGGAGATTGATAATTGAAGACGGAACGGCCCGGCTTGATGGTCTCAATCTCGTTCTTCAGGAGCTTCGGAAAATAAACCGCATTATTTTTGTTGCCTGTGGAACAAGCTGGCATGCTGCCCTTGTGGGAGAATATATGCTCGAGGAATTTGCCGGAATTTCCGTTGAAGTCGAATATGCTTCCGAGTTTCGGTATCGCAATCCGATTATCGATCCCTATACGCTTGTGTTTGTTATAAGTCAGTCGGGCGAAACAGCCGATACGCTTGCTGCGCTTCGGGAAGCCGAGCGAAAAGGAGCTACGGTTCTGGGAATCTGTAATGCAGTGGGCTCATCAATTGCCCGGGACACTCATGGAGGCGTATATCTTCATGCAGGACCGGAAATCGGTGTTGCATCAACCAAGGCCTTTACCTCTCAGTTGACAGTAATTTCACTTCTGACTCTTCTCTTAGGCCGTATGCGACGGATTTCACACGCGGATGGTATGACAATAGCAAAAGCGCTGCAGACGGTTCCCGATCAGGTCGAAAGAATTCTCGAACAAAATGAAAAAATACAGCAGATTGCAGAAATTTATGCTCGTCACAATAATTTTCTCTACCTGGGCAGATCATATAATTTTCCGGTTGCCCTTGAGGGTGCCTTGAAACTCAAAGAGATATCCTATGTTCATGCCGAAGGATACCCTGCGGCCGAGATGAAACATGGTCCCATTGCGCTTATTGATAAAGATATGCCTTCAGTGGTAATAGCCCTGAAAGACAGCGTGTACGATAAAGTCATAACGAATATACAGGAAATCAAGGCCCGCGGCGGGAAAATAATTGCCGTTGCTACCGAAGGCGACAAAGAAATTATAAAACATGCAGATCATGTATTATATATTCCAAAAACATTGCCGATGATCAGCCCCTTGCTTTCGGTTATTCCGCTCCAGCTTCTGGCCTATCAAATCGCGGCGATTCGGGGATGCGAAATCGACCAGCCACGAAATCTCGCAAAGAGCGTTACAGTAGAATAAGTTTATATCAGGAAATGAATCAGGAATACGAAGTAAAACTCGACCTTTTTGAAGGCCCGCTCGATCTTCTTCTCTATTGCGTTACCAAATCTGAAGTTGAGATTGCAGATATCAGTGTTGCACAGGTAACGGAACAGTACCTTTCCTATCTGGACCTGATGAAAGAACTCAATATTGATGTTGCCGCCGAATATCTGCACATGGCCGCCACACTGCTTCGTCTCAAATCCCGGGAGCTGGTACCTCAGCAAATTGATGAGAATCTCGAAACCGAAGAAGATGGAATTCATACAAAAGAACAGTTGATCGCTCAGCTTCTTGAATATAAAAAGTTCAAAGAGGCGGCGAATTCCCTCAGGGTATTCGAATCAGAGCAGTTTGGATCCTTTGCGCGGGGGACATCTGATGAGCCGAAGGCTGGCCGGGAAAGTGAAGAGGGAAGCAAAATTATCGGGAATGTCAGCATCTATGATCTTCTTTCGGCTTTCATGAATATCCTTAATCGAGAAGAGGAAGAAGACGAGCACAATCATATCGTTCAGGTTGAAACTGCACGTATTGACGATCAAATCGAACATATATTAAGTATATTGCAGGATACTCCTGAGATTCGATTCCAGGAGCTTTTTAAAAGCAGCAGGCAGAAAATTGTGCTTGTTGTAACGTTCATGGCGCTACTGGAGCTTGTCAAAATGCAGGAAATTACATTCAGGCAGGAAGATATATTCGGCGAAATCCATGTCGTTAAACGTACCGAAAAGGAATTTGATTAAACCGATTACCGGCAAAATTGAACGGTAAGGTATTAGAGTAAAGGCCGTAGTAATGAGTAAAGAAACCGATACTGCACAGGAAAAGAAACAAAAGAAAAATAAAAGTACCAATGAAATGCTTACCGAACAGGCGCAGATTTTGGAAGCGCTTGTTTTTGCATCCGATGAAGCTGTTTCATTGAATAAACTTAAAGAAATTCTGCCCGGCCGTCCGGATGCCCGTCAGATCAGAAAATTGATTTCTGAAATAAATCATAAACTTCAAAAACAGCGCCATCCTTTTGAAATTGTTGATGTCGCCGGGGGATATCAAGTCAAAACAGTTCCCTACTTTGCACCCTGGATCCGTCAGCTGTTCAAGGAAAAACCGGCAAAAAAACTTTCAGCCCAGGCGCTTGAATGCCTTGCCGTTATTGCCTATAAGCAACCAATCACCAAAGCTGAAGTTGAAGAAATCAGGGGGGTACTGTCCGACGGTGCTATGAAAACGATACTCGAAAAACATCTTGTTACTATCGCCGGAAGAAGCGACAAGCCAGGCCGCCCTCTTTTTTATGCAACAACGAATACATTCCTTGATTATTTTGGAATAAAATCGATTAATGATCTTCCAAAAATCGAAGAATTCGAAGAAATGGCCAAAAAGAAAATGGAAGATATTGAAGAAGAGATACAGGCAATTCCCGATAACGAAGTTCCTTCAGGTCAAACACCGGAGAACGAAAGCAACGATGAGACTGCTGAAGCGCCAAAGGGTGAAGAATCACAGGGAGAAGAGAATGGTGACCGGCTGGAAAATGAATCATCTGATACTGACGGTGATCACTCAACTGACGCTGAATCGGTTCAATCTTCACGGGGCGACGAATCTTCCGAGGATAAATCGGAAGAAAAGAATGATGCCGGGAGCGAACGACAGCAAAGCCCGTCGGAAAATGATTCCGCCGAAACGAAAACCAATGATAGTGAAGTAATGGAAACGGAATCGGAGGAGGGAGCTGAAAATCCGGAACAAAGCTCACAGGAAGATACCTCACAAGTTCAAAATCCCGAAGGTGATGAATCTTCTGATGTACAAGCGGAAAACCGCAAGGATACAGAAAGTGGATTTTCAAACTCCGGCGGATAAAATCAAATTCATAACGGCGGTATAATGAAGCAAAGCGCATCCACAAAACCGAATCTTACCCCCATGATGCGGCAATATGTTGCCATTAAGCAACAGAATCCAACCACAGTACTCCTTTACCGGATGGGCGATTTTTATGAAATGTTCAATGAGGATGCGAAAACAGCCTCCCGGATCCTTGGCTTAACATTAACAAGCAGGAATCATGGCGGTGCCGATGCCACCCCACTGGCCGGTTTTCCGTATCATGCCCTCGACAGGTATGCAAATCGTCTGGTTAAAGCAGGATACCGGATTGCCATTTGTGAGCAAACCGAAGATCCGAAAAAAGCCAAAGGTCTCGTTAAGCGGGATGTTATAGAAATAATTTCCGCAGGAACAGCAACCGAAACCAGCTTTATCGATGAAAAAAGCAATAATTATATATTGGGCATTGTTGTAAATGACGGCACGGCCGGAGTCTCAATATGTGACTTGTCAACCGGAGAGTTTTCCGTTGAAGAAATTGAAAAGGAAAAATTATCGGAGGAAATCGTACGGGTAGATCCGGCAGAAATTATTGCCGCCGACGGTGGAGAAGATCCGCTTGCAGGGCTCTCGGAGGAAAATGGATTCGCCCAACGCGTCATTACCCGGTATGACGGCTGGAAATTTGATCGTGATAATGCAGAGGAAGTACTGAAATGCCATTTTTCGGTGGCTTCCCTTCAGGGGCTCGGCTTTGAAAGCTATGAAACCGGAATCAGGGCGGCAGGTGCACTTCTTTCATATTTGAAGGAGCAGAAAAAAAATGACTTGCGTCATATTTCATCGCTGATCCCACGCACCCTTTCTCGGTATGCGGAACTCGATCCCTCGACCATTCGAAATCTGGAACTTCTTAAACCGATCCATTCCGATGATAAAGGCGGTACCCTGATTTCAGTTCTCGACAGAACCTGTACCGCCATGGGCGGCAGGCTGATGAAACGGTGGATTACCCATCCTTTGAAACAGGCGCCGGAAATATCCGACCGTCTCGATTGCGTTGAATGGCTTAAAAAAGATGTCTTTGTTCGGGGAGAAATTGAACTGTTGCTGAAGCAGATTTTCGATATCGAACGGCTTATCGGGAGGATCACCTATGAACGGGCCAATGCCAGAGATCTGAGCGCGCTGAAAAACTCACTGAATGTCTTTCCGAAAATAGTTAAAACACTTTCACCAAAGTCCAACAATGTTATCAGAGGAATATCCCAGAATCTGGAAGGATTTGAAGACTTGGCCTTGCGGATAGATGAGACCATTGTGGATAATCCTCCGCTCTCCCTTCGAGAGGGAGGCATCATTCGCAAAGGTGTATCGCAGGAACTCGATGAAATCAAAGAGGCCTCACAGAACGGTAAAAAATGGATCGCCAGCCTTCAGGAAACAGAGCGGAAAAACACCGGTATTTCATCACTGAAAATCGGGTTCAATAAAGTGTTCGGCTACTATATCGAGGTGTCGAAGGCAAATATATCACTGGTACCGGAGACTTATATTCGGAAGCAGACACTTGTTAACGGTGAACGGTTTATTACTCCCGAATTAAAGGAGATGGAAGAGAAGATTCTGGGGGCTGAAGAGCGGCTGTCGTCATTGGAATATGAGCTTTTTGTTTCCCTTCGCACCGAAATTGCGGGATACTGCAGCAGGATCCAGAAAGCCGCAGAAGCGGTTGCCATGCTCGATGTGTTTACCTCTCTTGCAAAAATTGCTGCCGACAGCGGTTATTGCCGGCCGATCATTCGAGAAGATTCCAATATTATTATCCGTGAATGCCGTCATCCGGTAATCGAACAGATGTCTATTGATGAGCAGTTTGTGCCCAATGATGCCATTGTGGGGGGCAAAGATGCACAAATTATTCTGATAACCGGCCCAAATATGGCAGGAAAATCGACCTATCTCCGTCAGAATGCACTGATAGCAATTATGGCCCAGATGGGATCTTTTGTACCCGCCGCAAAAGCTGAAATCGGCATTGTCGATAAGTTTTTTACCCGTGTCGGGGCCTCGGACAGGCTGGCACGTGGACAGAGTACTTTTCTGGTCGAAATGATCGAAGTGGCCAATATTCTTAACAATGCCACCGATCGCAGTCTCGTATTACTTGATGAAGTCGGCAGAGGCACTTCGACTTTCGATGGAATCAGCATTGCCTGGGCGGTGGCAGAGCATCTTCATAAAACGCCAAAGTGTCGCCCCCGGACCTTTTTCGCTACACACTATCACGAGCTTACCGAGTTGGCCTTGCTCTTTCCCCGGATCAAAAACATGCATGTGAAAGTAAAAGAATGGAATGATAAGATTATTTTTGTGCGAAAGGTTGAAGATGGCAGTTGTGATCACTCATACGGCATTCAGGTCGCTCGCCTGGCAGGCGTTCCCGAACCGGTAATTAAACGGGCCAAGGAGATACTTGCCAATCTCGAGAGCATGGAACTTACTCCGGACCATAAACCGGCCCTGGCACGCCATGACGGTGAAACCCGGACATCAGAACCGACCATGCAGACCGATCTCTTCTTTCAATCCCCCCAGGTAATCAAAGATCCACAGCTGGAAAACATAAAGAAAAAACTGGATACCATCGAGATCAATAATCTTACGCCCATCGAGGCCCTGAACCATCTTGCGGAAATAAAAAAAGCCGTGGATACTCCGCCGGAGCAACTACTCGAAGATTAAAAACGAGCCGTCTTTTCTCTGATTTTCGTATTCCAGCCTGATCCACTCGGAAGAGCGGACAGCGCTTGAGAACCGGAATTCATCAATGATGCCGTTGAAATAATAACCATTATCGTAGGCGTCGCCGCCCAGAGCGAATGCACCTGAAGCGATATCGCCGAAACCCTGTATGGATGTCTGCGCTTTAAGCTCCCCGTTAACATAGAGGCGCATCAATTCGCCACTTGTAAGCGTGCAGTGAATCAGATACCAGGTGTTACTATGAAGTGTTTCTGATGTACGAACAGAGGCCCATTCATTGGAATTGAGACGAATCTGATATGATTTCGTGTGTTCCGGTTCTATGTGACCCCAGGTAAACTCAATTTGCTGATTACCTTTACAGAAAAGCTTTTCGAGATAATCCCAGTCACCGGATTGTGGAGTGTTGACAGCATTCATCCAGAAGGAAATAGTATGATCCTCGAGTCGGTATGCAGAGTAGTCACCCAGGTCGATCCAGTCGCCGTCGGTGCCGTTGCCGCCGTGAAATCGAACAGCGTTTCCGCAATAACCGTCAACGACATTATCGTCTTCTAAAAGACCGTTAAGTATTCCGTCACGGGAATTCGACGATGCATCGGGGGTCTCCAGATTCGCCCCACCCGAAGAATTTGTTTCATTCAGATGCCACACACCGGCAAAACCGTCGCCATATAAGAAAATACTGGAAGGTGAATAGTCGACCGGCGAAGGTTTTCCGTAATGCATGGTCATATACTGGTTGTCATCGTTACCATATATTGAATCGACCAAAACCCAGAGCACACCTTTTTGGGCCGAAGAATCGAACATTTCAACAGCATAATAGAGCGTATCACCGCTATCATCGATAAACCAGATATTCGTACCGTCCCTGTTGGCCTCCGAAAAATCGAAATTGCTGCTGTCAAGCCGTACAAGCACCGGAAAGGACGTAATTGTTGAGGTGATATTGGCTCCCGAAGCTGTTGTATTTAGCCGGATTTTCTGCGATAGTATTCCTTGATGATAAAGAACGGTAACGGTCACCGTATCGGACATTCCGGAACGATCGCTGCAAATTACCGTAATGGTCTCGGTGGATTCCTGCAAATTGTCTGTTTCTAGGGTAACCTTACAGGTTCTGCTTGTTTGACTATCGGTAAACGTTTGAACGTCTGGCCCCGATTGTCTCTTTATGGTAAGGTGGTACTGATCGGAACCCGTCAGATCGTTATCATGGATGGTATAAATCAGGGTGTCGGGAGTTGAACCTATATCGATAGAGAGAGTATCGTTATCGAGCAGACCCAATGCCGACCGAACCGAAAGGGAACAGGGGTTATTAGCCGGAACGTAGTTGATATTCAGGGCCAGAGTGTCGGGAACCGTCGAGAGATCGGAGCATATTACTGTGAGTGATTCGTTTTGCCGATCGGCTTCCGTAGGATTGAGGGTTATGGTAAATCGTGTCGAATCGATCGATCGTATTGTGGTAACGTTGTTGTATTTGATTGTGATTGTATAGTCTTCGGTATTCAAATGGTCTTGATCGATGATATCAAAAAATAAAATTTCCGATGAAAGGGTATCAGAGAGAGAAAGGGTATTATCGAACAGGATGCCGTTGGTTGGCGTCACAGACAAAGAGCAGGGATGATTCTCTTTTGAAACAACCTCAAGAGTGCATTCATAGGAAACATATTCGGTGCCGTCAAAAATATCAAACCTCAGGATATGATTTCCTATGTTCGTATTTGTTGGAGTCCATTCTATGATACCGTCGGTAAAGATCAGGCCTTCCGGTATATCGATAGCCTCAATATGTATCGAATCGTTGTCCTGATCGGTGGCGACCAGCGTATCGATATAGTGGTCGCCGACACGCAACGGTACCGGTGGATGGAGAGAATCAATAACTTGAGGAGGATTGTTTTTAAAAATGACCACGCTTATTTCTTTTGTATGACCCGAGCTGTCCCGGGCAGTCACTGAAATACTGTTACCGCCGTTTTTTTCGAGGGCAATACTGGTTTCATAAAGGTAATAATTCTTTGAATCGGGTTCGATAGTGTTACCATGGATTGTAACCGTCTCGATACCCGAATGATCATCGAATGCGATTACTTTAAACTTAACTGAATCTTTTGTGGTATGTGAATTATCGGCATATTTCCCATCGGCCTGGACATCGGCTATAACCGGAGGATCGGAATCCATCCGGTCGTCGGGTTGATAAAAAATTACTATAGAGGAGTCATGGGTTTTATTGGAAATGTTATCAAGTGCCGATATTGTAATATTATTAAGCCCTTCTGCAAGTGTCAGGTGCCATTGCCATTCCTGGTTTTTATTACCTTTAATTGTCTGAACATCATCGTGGAGTGAATGGTTATGGCGGAGCCGGAGTGATACGTTCACAGAATCGCGGGTGATATCAATGACTCTGCCGATAATGAATTTTCTGGATGAGGCAGTAGTTTGTGAATCACTGGGTGGTGATAGAAATTTGAGTTTCATTCCGCCTACCGCAGGTAATGAAGGATCATAAACAAGGTGACATGTTTTTTCGATGGAGTTTCCGAAATAATCCGACGCCTTGATTTTTATCGCTAAAGGATTTTCTACGGTATGAGCGGTAAAGTCATGAAAGGTTTTTTCATAGGAATTTCTACCCACATTATCATATCGTATTCCATTAAAGGTTACTCTCGAAATAAGTCCTCCACCGGGATCTTCAACCACCGCGGTAATACCGACAATTGAATCTCCGGTGGTAATGGTATCGTTTGGCGCCGCTGGTATCTGGATTATCGGAGGGACAGTATCGTTCAGGGAGTAGGTGAAGGGGATTTTTTGTGATGCTGCACTGTTTTTCAAATCAGAAACCCAGAGAAATCCAGAGCCTGAGGGGTTGGTTATTACAGGAAGAACAGTATCGACACTTGCATGGGGAGAGCTGATTTTGAGATGATTCAGCGAATCAAATTGCCAGTGATACCAGACATCAGGATCTCCCACTGATCCGGTGTTGAGGGTAATGGGCATACCAGTATATGCGTCAACAGGATCTTGTGAAAGGGGCGTTGCTGCACGGACAACCAGTTCGTCAATGACATTCCGGCCGCTTGAGCGACAAGTGGTAATGGTAATTGTAAATATTCCGGTATCTATAAGTGAAAAAGCCACGGGATAAAGCGCCGCAGAAACTTTTTCGGCAGGGGGTGAAGGTATTACCCGGCGGGACTCGAAGCGGCTGTTTGGTATATGAACAACACACGAATCGACCTTTTCTTTTAAAGCAATAACAATGAATAATGTTTCTGAGGTAAAAATAGAAACCGAATCACCTTCGTCGTAGGTGCCGAATGTTTTTGAAACAACATGGGCCTTGGCATGCGACATATCCGAAAAGGGATTGTATTCGTCACTGCACAGGAAGGTAAGGGCAGAGCAAAAAAGCAAGCCGGTCAATTTCAGGGCTGTTGTGATTGACCTTTTATGGTGCATTACCTGTTCCTGTGATAATTGTTTATCAGGGTTATTTTACTCATACCGGACAACTCCGGTCTCGGAATGTTGGACTTCATAATTGAGTTTTATCCATGCTGCACTTCGCGCCTTCCGGCTTATACGCATTTCATCGATATAACCATTATAGGGTTTTACATTTTCACTTAAGGGATTTGCACCGATCCATACGGGAATAAGATGGTTTTGCTCGATATTGCCGGCTATATCCATCTCTCCAACAAGTCCGTCATCGGAAGAACCGTCATATTTATAGAGTTGAAGCTTTTTTTCTTTTCCACTGTATCGCATAACGCCATAGGTCCATGTATTTGTAGAGAGCGCGGCCGAATTGCCTTCGAGAACAGAGGTTGTGCCGGCTGTCTTGAGACGGCATCGCAGATAAATATTTCCCGATGATCCGATCGTGGAAAGCATCCACCAGTGATTATGATCCTCGGTTCCATTGGCTTTTGAAATTATCCTGCCGTCATAACTTTTCTCATACCATGGACCGTAAGCAAAATCGGGAGAATAAAGCCAGCAACTGATAGTTAATTCATCGCCGGGGATATCAGGAGTGCCGAGATTAATTATATCATTCTCACCATCGAATCCCTGTCCCTGTCCGATAACACCTTTTTTGCCTGTTGCGGTTATCGCACCGGCACCGTTAAGCTCATCACTACAGGAATTTTCATACATTGTATTGCCGGACAAATTTTCATTAAGGTGATAGACGGTGAAAAAGCCGTTCGAAGTATCGAATACCTGCTGTCCGTTCGATTTGTCGGTCGAATCTGGAAATCCCCAGATCATCTCGATATACTGAGAATTATTATTTCCTTTAATTGTATCAATAAGCACCCAGAAGCCAGCCAGTTTCTCGTGAGCACTGTATTGCTCGAGCTGATAGGGAAGAATCGTGCCGTCGTACTTTCTGAAACGGATATCATTTCCATCATCGGAACTGAAATCATAATTTTGATCCGTCAGGGAAACGGCCAGCGGATAATTATATACATCGGAGTCAATGCCCGCACCTCCTGCGGTGTCTGTGGTGTTGATATACAAACGCTTCCTGAATAATTCCTGGGATGAATACTGATACGTTATGGTCAGATTGAGGTTGTACGTTTCACCGGAATTATCGCTGCATGAAAGGTGAATACTATTAACTGAAGTCTGAAGCGAATCGAGAATTAGTTCACAAGATCGTGTCGTATCTTTCGACTGAAACGCAAGCTTGTTATCGTATTTAATCATCAGGTCATATTTTTCGGAACCGGCAGGATCATTATCATGAATCAAGATCGACAGGGTATCGTGGGTAAAATTCTGCGGCAAAATCAAAGAATCATTACGAATCGTGCCCCGACTTGAAGTTATCGAAAGAGTGCAGGGATCATTTGCCCCCGGAGCAACAACAATGTCTGTTGTGTAGGTGATTCTCTGAAGGGAGTCTTCAATATCGAAAACAAGTTCATTTTCACCGGTATCATTCAGAGACGGCGTCCAGGAAATAATCGAACCATCGAGGCTGAAATTATCCGGAGCATCACGGAGCGTGATCGTAAGGGGATCATTATCTCTATCATGAACGCCCAATGTATCGGTATAGGTTATTCCTGCGCGCAAGGGTAACGGTGGATTAAGTGGTGTGGTAACAAGAGGTGGGTTGTTATGGTAGATTGTTATGTGCTCCTCAGAAGAATTGCCCCTATTATCGGTTGCAGTTATACTGATTGTGTTTCCTGAGTTATCATGGGTCAGTTGAACCGTATGTTCCCAGCGATAGCTGATACTGCTGCCGATAAGCTTGGTAGAATTTACTTCAAAGGATCCCATACCCGATCCTTTATCAAAGGCAATGATTTTAAGCGCAACATTTCCGCTGGAGGTAAAAAGCATGTCGGCCGGTTGACCATCCGCGGAGATGTCGGCAATTACCGGTGGGATGGTGTCGTGCATGGTAGGATCGAATATCATTGTGCTGCTCTCTTCTTTAAGAAGCGAGTCGGCACTGTTGTACACATGCAACGCGATCGTATTGATCGTATCATCCAGAAAAACAGGCCATTGCCAGATAGTGTCCGACTTATTCGAAACATAAATCGGGTTCGGATAAAGAGAATCATTAACAGAAAGTTTAAGAACAACATTCAAAGACCCGGCATAACTGATAATTTCACCAACAGCGATGTTATTCCGGTTCATCGTCCGCTCTCCACGTTCAAAGGGCGAGTAGAAGGTGTTCTCGATATTATCAGTCGCGTCGATGCTTTCATCATAAAAAATTCTTACCTTCATGGTATCGGAATTCCCTCCCCGGTCGGTTGCGGAAATGGTAACCTGGTAAGGAAAATGCTGAGTAAGGCTGTCGAGATTTCGGATAGTTTTTATGTACATTGAGCTGTTGTGATCATCATAGGATTCCCCGTTAAATGTAACAGCCAAAGGCCCCCCCTGATCGGAATCCTTAATTTCTACTCTGAGTATGAATGTTGTATTTCCGGTTTTAATTAAATTGCTGCTGTCAAGAGCGTGTAAAGGCGTGATTACCGGGGGTACGGTATCGGAAATGGTATAGCTGAAAGAGTCCGGTGGAGAAAGGTATTCTCCTTTGGCGTCTGAAACCCGGAGTAAACCTATACCATGAGGCAGTGATATTGATGGAAGTATCGTGTCGATCCGGGAGTAGGGTGATATAATTTTTATGCGATCGCCAAAAATCCAGTAATACCAGACATCGCTGTCGGCAACCGGTGATGTTGTAAGCTCGATTTTCTGACCCTGATATCCGGTTATGGTGTTTTGTGAAAGGGGGGAATGGGCATAAACGACAAAATTTTCGTTCACTGCCGCACCGTTTTCCCTTATCGTTGTTACGCTGATTGTGTCGAATCCCGTATCATAAAGGGAAAAGGCAACCGGGTATTCTTTTGCAAGGAGCGGCTGTTCTCTGGTGTTAATATAACGAATTGTGTCATTAAATCGATTGTTCGGGATGACAACCCTGAAAGATTTGATTTTTTCCCGTAATGCGGGAACGATTATCAGTGTTTCGGCATGGAAAATTTCCACAGAATCACCGTCGCTTACGGTCCCGAAGGTCTTGCGTATAACGGTTGCGCTTGCATTGGTCTGATCTGAAAAAGGATTATAATCGGGGGAGCAGAAAAGCATTGCAATGCTGCATAAAAGAAGACCGAAACCCACACATTTTTTATGCCCGATCACAGAATACCACTATTGTTGTTTGTTAAAAAGTAAATGACCATGCAAATCCGGCGCTTCCTAACGCACCCAGACAAAAAGCGGCGGCGGAAAATGCTGCATTCCGGTTTCTTGAAGCCTGAGCATCCAGGAAATCCTGCTCAGTGTTACTTACCAGATTACTTGAAGCGCCTGTGACTTTTGTCCTGCTTAGTTCGCTGACCCGATTCTGGGCATCGTTCCATTGAGAAATGAATACAATCCCAAGGGAACACCCTCCCAGAAAAGCGGTAAGCCCCGAATAACGGACAGCGTTGCGTTTCCGGGCATGTGGATCCATAAGAATTTTCACCGGTACACCATCAACGGTTGCATCGGTTACAGAGAGAGCATAGCTGTACGGTTCGTTTGTAACATTATGCTCCGTTCCTTCGATCGTAAGATTACTCCGTCCGTTCTGGGCAAAGAGAGTATTATGGATACGGATGAATTTTGTCTCGGAATTGATTCCGTATACCGAATAAAGAATTTTACAGTATGCAAGATCGGTTCCTATGCCGCCCTTATGAATGAAAACACCATTCCAGTCGTAGGGGTTTGCATGAAGCTGACTTTTCGGATTGAAAGTTTGATCGAATTCGGAAGTAAACGTAACGGGTTGATTTTTTGTTCCGGAAGCGATAAGCCGCCCTTCAACATGAACGCCGGTAAAATTTTTAAACAGCAGCACGGTTCCCGGTTCGATCGTAACAGTTTTTCCTGAGGGAACAAAGATGTCGGCTTCAACAAGGTATGGGCTGTTGGCTGCTTTCAGGGATTTAGGTAAATCTCCTGCAAGGGTAGAATGGCCGGGTGGCTGTTGTGCATGTAAATCGTAAAAAAGAAACCAGCAGAAAAAAAACAGCAATAAAAAGGGTTTTTGGAAAACAACCGAAGGGATGAGCGACATTTTTTTATTCATTAAACAATCCAATTCTTTGCATTTCAGCAACAGCCTGCTTGTAATATTTATGTTCCGGTGATGAACGCAAAGCGCTTTTTACTTCAAACCATGAATCCATTGCTGTCCGTTTGGTTTCCTGAATTTTGTTTTGATCGAAAAGCTTTGTATTGCAGAGTGCCTGATAATAGAGTTTTTCCAGGCGAATTTTTCTCGAATCATCAAATTGAGCGGGTGTGTGGCTGGATTTATTTAGCAATTCCAGTGTTTTGCTGATAGAGCCCTTTTTATAGGCGAGCTTGGCTTTTTCAAGATAAAATTCCGCATCATCGATCGAATTTGCCAGAAGGAGGAGTTCTTTGTCTTTGTGCCGTTGCAGCGCATCAAGAGCCCGGATTTTGTAGATTAAAACTTTTTTGTTTTGGGCAAGTTGGGGTGGAATACCAGCTCCGGCTTTCAATGCCCGGCTGTAGTTGCCGGCATCAACATCACTGACAAAGACTTCAACAGGATCATCGGTATCATAAGCCGCCTTAAGCTTATCCATAAGAGACAGTTGGGGGACCAGTTCGGGTTCCGGCTCCGGCTGTACCGGTTTTTTCTGTGTCCGTGGTTTTTCAACAACCGGCTCGGGCTCTTGAGGGGGTGGTGATGGCGATTCAACAACCGGCGTCGTCTCCACCGGTTCCGGCTTTATAATGAGCGGCTTGAAATAGCTGAAAAGCCCGATACCGGCGATAATTAAAAACAATGCCGAAACAGCCAGTCCCCAGGGTATCCGTTGCCGGTACCGGGGAATATATTTTTCACCATCCCTTACTGAAACGAACCGCTTAACAATTTCCTCCGGAGTTTCGGGGGTTAAGCTCTTGTGTATCTTTTCAAGTTCCGAAAGAAGGAGCGATGAATCCTGGATTCGTTTTTTCTTTTCGTGCATCAGGCATTTGTGAACGAGTTTTTTCAGAGTCACCGGAACTTTGAGATCATAGTTTTCAATCGGGCGATAATCGTTTTTTACCTTGCACATCATGAGCTTGGACATATTAATTTGAGGAAAAGCTTTGACACCGGAGATCATCTCGTAAAGGACTGTGCCGAAGGAATAGATGTCCGAGCGGACATCAGCACCTTTGCCGTCCAGCTGTTCGGGGGATAAATACTGAATGGTACCCATAACCGAATCATCGGTAGTAAGCAGTGATGCTTCGATGGGACGGGCAATTCCGAAATCCATGAGCTTCACCTTGCCATCCTTTGAAATCATGATATTGCTGGGTTTCAAATCCCGGTGAACAATGCCGAAATATTTGTTTCCGTATATCACGTATTCTTTATTATGCGCATAACTCAAGGCGCGGGTAACCAGAATTCCTATGGCGGTACAGACGGTAATCGGCAATGCACCTTTTTCATTCACAAGCTCGTTTACCGCGGGACCATCGACAAGCTCAAGCTCGATATAGGGAAGGTCGTTCCATTTTCCTACCGAATGAATCTCGACAATATTCGGGTGGGTCAACTCGGCCATTATTTTCATTTCTGTCTGAAAATGCCGTTTTGAATCTTCGGACAGGTTGGGATGCATCAGTTTGACAGCGCGGCCGACTTCCAGCTGGGAATTCCATATTTCGTAGACATTTGCCATGCCTCCGCTTCCAAGAAGGCCGGTAATAATTCCGGATCCAAGGGGAACCGGGCGGGTACCGTCGGGAAGAATAACCGCATTACGAGTCCGGATTGAAAAGTCTTGAATATTGTTGTCGTTCATAAAGGATTTAAAAATGCTGGATTGGAGGCCTTTTTGTAAATAAAAAACAGTGCACCTTTAATAAATATAGATACCAACAAATATATAATATTACTAATTATTAAGAAATTCAACTTGTTTTTAGCATTTTCAAGTGAAGGTACAGTATTTTTATGCACTTTATTTACGAACAAACGTTGTTATTCCCGGATTAATGGGGTAAAAGTATGGCAAAAATCATTAAAGATGTATCTCGTACCTTCCCGGAGTATCTTCTTCTCCCTGGGTTAACGGGGCGAAAAAACATTCCCGCTAATGTATCGCTCCAAACACCGCTTGCGGCATTTTCAAAGGCGGATGAATCGCGAATGTTTTTGAACAATCCCTTTGTTTCGGCAAGTATGCAGGCTGTTTCGGGGGTTGATATGGCAATTTCACTCGCTCGTCAGGGATGTCTTGCATTTGTCTTTTGCTCCCAGGCTGTTGATAAGCAGGCTTCAATGATTGAACGGGTAAAATCTCATAAAGCCGGCTTTGTTGAAAGCGACAGTAATCTAAAACCGGACGACACTCTTGAGGATGCAGTACACCTTACCCGTAAGAGTGGTCATTCTACAATGCCGGTTACTCATGACGGGTCAAAGAATGGTGAATTTCTGGGCATTATTACCGATAAGGATTTCTGGGAGTTCGAAGATAATCTTCAGGCCCAGGTTTCCGAGTACATGACTCCCAAAGAAACTGTCGTTTATGGAAAATCCGGAATATCGCTTCATGAAGCCAATCTGCTTTTGAGAAAGCATAAAAAGGAATGCCTGCCGATTCTGGACGAAAACGAACGCCTTCAAACCCTCGTGTTCAAGAAAGATTATATTGATCACCGTCGAAATCCCTATGAGGTACTGGATTCCCGCAAAAGACTTGTTGTAGGAGCGGGAATTAATACTCACGATTACAAAGACAGAGTGCCGGTACTTATTGATGCCGGTGCGGATGTTCTTGCCTTTGATTCATCCGACGGCTATACTGAGTTCCAGAGGGATGCCGCATTGTGGATACGGGAAAAATACGGCGATTCAATTGTTCTGGGCGGCGGGAATGTGGTTTCCGGTGACGGGTTCCGGTTTCTTGCGGAAAATGCCCGCCTCGACTTTATCAAAGTGGGTATCGGCGGTGGTTCGATCTGCATTACCCGTGAGCAGAAAGGCATTGGTAGAGGACAGGCGTCGGCACTTATGGATGTTGTCGCGGAGCGGGACAAATATTATCAGGAGACCGGACGGTATATTCCGGTGTGCTCCGACGGTGGTCTTACCAATGACACCCAGATCATTATCGCCCTTGCTATGGGGGCGGATTTTGTCATGATGGGCCGCTATTTTGCCATGACCAGTGAGAGTCCGACGCCCAAAGTGTCGATCAGAGGCCGCATGTATAAACCCTATTGGGGAGAAGGCTCAAACCGGGCCCGTAACTGGCAGCGTTACAATATGGATGGCGAGATGAATATGAAATTCGAGGAAGGTATCGACGGGTATGTTCCTATCGTGGGCTCGGTTAAGGATGTTCTTGAAATTACCATTGCCAAATTGAGATCGACAATGTGCAATATCGGCGCTCTCACGCTCAAAGAATTCAGAGAAAAAGCGGTTTTGACCCGTATTTCGGAACAGTCTTTTGTCGAAAGCGGCACATCGAGCGTTGTTCAGCTCGACCGGGATGTTTCGTTTGATGTATAGTGCACCAATGGTGCAAAAATAACAATATTTTCGGTTTCAAAAGCGAAATTAAAGGTGAAGTAGCTTTTTTCTGGCTATTTAAAAGCTTAAAGGAAGGAATATCAATGCAGAAGAGGTATCGAAGAATAACAGTTGGAGTTGCCCTGGCCGCACTCGTGTCGGTTATTTATACAACCGGCTGCCAATGTACGTTTGCCGATGATGATCGTCCGGGAGAGGGGACGATAGAGTTTGGCGCACAGAAGAAACCTGATATTAAACAGACCCCCCAGTTTGAATCTTTTAAAACAATATTTGCCGATATTGCCGAGGAAGTGGTACCGACGGTGGTATCGGTTATCCCGACTCAGATCGACACGGTAATTTTTTCCCGGAATCCTTTTTATCGCTATTTTGATAACGATCAATTCGGCTCACCCTTCGATTTCTTTTTCGGGCAGCCTCGTCGGCGACAACAACAGCCGCCGATTGAAAAACAGGAGCGCCGGCGAAAGGGGCTGGGTTCCGGTGTTATCGTTTCAGAAGACGGATATATTCTTACGAATTATCATGTTATTGCCGGTGCGGATGAAATTGAGGTTCGTCTCTCGGACGACCGGACCTTTGAAGCCACGATTGTGGGGAGCGATTCGCTGAGTGATGTTGCGGTTATTAAAATTGCCGAAGAAGTGAAGGATTTGCCGGTTGCCTATCTTGGTGATTCCGATAAGCTGCGGCCCGGAGACTGGACACTGGCTATCGGGAACCCCTTCAGCCTGACTTCAACGGTGACGGCCGGCATTGTATCGGCGCTTGGCCGCACGGGCATGGCGGGAAGTAATGAAATGTATCAGAATTTTATTCAGACCGATGCGGCGATTAATCCGGGAAACTCCGGGGGCGCACTGGTCAATCTCGACGGCGAGCTTATCGGGATTAATACGATGATTTACACGCGCTCCGGCGGCTATATGGGGATCGGTTTTGCCATCCCCATCAAAATGGCGCGATGGATAATGGAAGATCTCATCTACAACGGCAAGGTTTCGAGAGGCTGGCTCGGTGTGCAAATACAGCCCATGGATGATGCTACCCGTGAAGCGATGGGTCTTGACAAAGGAACGCGCGGGGTACTGATTGCCGATGTTTTTGACGGACAACCCGCCGACAAGGCCGGTATCAAACGGGGAGACATTATCGTGTCTATCGACGGCATGGGAGTTGAAAATGTTAATGAACTCAGAAATACCGTCGCAAGTATCGACCCCGGCAAAAAGGTCCCGATCGAAATTATCAGAAACGGCAAAAAAAAGGTTTTACAGGCAAAGCTCGGTGAGCGGAGCAAAACCAAACTCGCCGGAGAATCGGCAGAAGATGAAAAGGAAGAGAGCGCCGATGATTATGATGCTACCAAAAAGCTCGGTATTAAAATCAGTGAGCTTACCGACGACGTGCGCTCCAAATACAACATTGAAAAATCGACAAAAGGAGTGGTCGTGGTCGATCTCGACAGAGCTTCTCTGGCTGCCCGGGAAGGAATTCAGGTTGGGGATGTCATTAAGGAAGTACGGATCAAAGGCCAAAATGCAGTTCCTGTAACAAGCGCGAAAGAATTTAAAAAGATCGTTCGAGGATTAAAACCCGGAGATTCAGTCATGTTTCTCATCGAACGGGACGGCCACAACCGGTTTGTAGCCTTCCGCCTTAGAAAATAAACCACGCTTTCCATGCAAAAATCACCGGTCCCGGGGGCAAAAGCCCCCGGGCTTTTATTTTTCATAAAAAAGTGAAAACATCTGCTTGACTCCCCTTCGACATATGAGGTATCTTACTTAATTGTATACAATTATCAAAATAAACCATAATTCCTATGGGGGATAAGCTTATGAAAAAGCTCCTGATTGCAATTATGGGCTTAAGCGCTCTAATGCTTATTATCGGCTGTGGGGTAAGCGATAAAAAGCTCCTTGATGCAGAAAACCGCATCAATGCTTTGCTCAACAAAGGAGTTCCGGACAGTTCACTGTCTCGTGCGAAAGTTTTTCTTTATCAGGCCCGTTCGGCGATGGAACGGGGTGACAGAGGGTTGGCCGGTCAAAGTGCCGATTCCATGATGATCCTCATCGCCCAGGCAGAATCGGAGTACGATGACATGGTGAAAAATCTGAATCCGGTCATCGATTCGTTACGCCGGTTTATCACTAACCAGCGACGGGAACTGGATGGCCTCCAGCAACATAAGCTGGACAGTGTTGTGGCCAAGGCGGATTCTTTTTCCACCCTCAACTGGGTACTGCAGACGGAAAACTATCTGAACCAGGCAGCAAATATGATTCCCCAGCTGAAATTTGATCAGGAACGTGCCGAGGAACTTAAGCCGCGTCTCCCGGGACAATGGCTATGCCAGGACCGGAAGAAAAGCGATGCCAATAAGGAAATCAACCTGGTCGAAAGCAAAATTTTCGATTTTCACCGCAAGGGAAATGTTACCTATACCGAAAAAGGAAAAGGCCAGGGAGGAACCCACTACAAGTTAGATTATCTCTTTATCTCCGAAGGTAACTGGGATATCATGGGAGATACGGTTGTACTTCTCATAGACCGATTCCGGAGGGTAAAAGAAAAATCATGGGAAAAAGTTGTGGAAGGAAAAAGAGTAACTTGGAATGAGAAAAGCGCACCCCCGATCGACTCAACGATAACTGATGGTTCTCAGGATAGATTCATTACCTTTTCCGACCTGAAAAAAGATTTCAAACGTGTGAAAAGATACTGATCGCATAGATCATTGGAAATAAAAAAGGCGAGATTAAATCTCGCCTTTTATATGATAAAAATAAAAATTTTCAGGCAGGAAGGATATCAACCATCTTCCTGATTTTTCGATAGGTTCGGAATTGCACAACACCGTCAATTTTTGCAAACAGCGTATCATCGCTTCCCTTACCAACATTTGTTCCGGGATGGATTTTTGTGCCGCGCTGACGGACAATGATATTTCCAGCTTTAACTGTTTGACCACCGTATTGTTTGACGCCAAGCATTTTCGGCTTGCTGTCGCGACCGTTTCTACTACTTCCCACACCTTTTTTATGTGCCATAAGATAATCTCCTGAATGGGTTTTATGCTGTTATGGATGTAATTTTTACGCTTGTATAATCCTGGCGGTGCCCTTTTTTCCGCAAATAGTCTTTACGGCGCTTTTTCTTGATTGTCATTACCTTATCGCCTTTTCCGTGTTTCACGATAGTGCCTTTGACCGTAACGCCCTCGACAACCGGAGTTCCTGCAGAAAAACCCTCATTATCTTTCTGGATGCCGATAACTTTTTCGAGCCCCACTTCGTTGCCTTCATCACCATCGATATGGGGTATATCGATTGTATCTCCCTCAGATACCTTGAACTGGTATCCACCCTGTTCAACAATACAATACATTTTTTCTATCTCCCTCAGGGATTGATTTAAATGGAAAACTCAGATAAAATAAAAAATATTCATTTAAAAATTCAACTTTTCGTATAATTCACCGTTTTTGTTTATTAGTTGAATCGATTGGTTTGAATATGTATTCGTCGTGTTCAAGGGTTTCATCTTCATTGATAAGGAGTGTAACTTTATGTTCCTTTTCCATTTCTTTGATGATATCCTTGCCTTCACTGTTAAAAAATGCGGCGACGCTTGGATGCACGGTAAGCGAGAGGCGCCGGCGCCTTTTTGTCGCTTCGAGTCTGCGAAGCCATCGGTCTATGCGTGAGGTAACCGTTGCGGGCGATATGACCCAACCCACACCATGGCACATGGGACAAACATCGGTATACAATTCCTGGAGTTCGGGCCGGACCCGCTTTCGGGTGATTTCCATAAGGCTGAATTTAGAGAGGCCGGTAGACGATGTCGATGTCCGGTCGTTGCGAAGAAGTTTTCGCATTTCCGTTTCAAGCTTTTTGCGGTTATCGGCGCGGTTCATATCGATAAAATCAACAACAATGAGCCCGCCGATATCCCGAAGCCGCAGCTGTCTGACGATTTCATGAGCCGCTTCCATATTGGTTTGAAAAAGTGTTTCTTCAAAATCGGCCCGCCCGATATTCCTGCCGGTGTTGACATCGATGGCCAATAATGCTTCCGCATGGTCGAAGGCGATATATCCACCGCTTCGAAGCCAGACTTTCCGCCGTAATGACCGTTCGAGATCCTTTTCTATATCGAATCTGTCGAACAGCGGTATGCGTTCTTTATAGTAGACAACCCGCTTGCTGAGATTGGGAGAGACCGCTTGTATATACTGCTGAATTTCGCGGAAGTCGTCTTTCTGATCCACATAAACATTGGAGACATCATTGGAGAGAAGGTCTCTTATTACACGGGTGGTAATGCCCATTTCTTTATATACACGCTTTGGCCCCTCACCTGCCAGTGCTTCTTTCTGTACCTGCCGCCATTGGTCGATCAAGTGGTGAATTTCTTTGATGAACTCTTCTTCGGAAACGCTCAATCCTATGGTCCGCACGATGAATCCTATTCCGGGCGGTTTGAGCTGTGAAATAATTTGTTTTAATTTTCGACGTTTCTGATAATCGGAAGTCTTTTTGGAAACGCCGATGAAATCGGAGTCGGGTACTAAAACCAGAAATCGCCCGGCAATGCTTATCTGTGTCGTTACTTTTGCACCCTTTGAACCGATTGGCTCCTTGGTAACGAGGACAAGAATTTCCTGGCCGGTGGACAAAATTTTTTCAATAGGGATACGGGGAAGTTTTTTAACATGGGTTCTGCCCCGTGCTGAGTAGCGCTCCATGACCGCATCTTTCTTGTCCAAAAGAAGTGTCGGATCAACATCGGAAGCGTGAAGGAAGGCACATTTGTCCAGTCCGATGTCGATAAACGCCGACTGGAGCCCGGGAAGAATGCTTTTAATTTTTCCCCGATAGATATTCCCCTGCATTCTGATATCGTCGGGGCGTTCGACAACGAGTTCAACCACCGTATCGTCTTCAAGCAGGGCCGCTCGTTTCTCGGTTCGGGTGGCACTGAAAAGAATCAATTTTTTCATTTATTCCTATCCTTATATTTAAAAAGATATTTTTACACTTAACGAGAAGTTGTGTTCTTTATATGTTTCCGATGCCATTTTGTCATCCGTCCAGAGAAAATCATAGGATGTGCCGCCGGTGATTTTATCGGTAAAACCATAGGAAACATGAGGACCAACCCTTATCTCCCGCAGGTCGGTCGATTTTTGAGCGTTTGCATTCTGGTTTTCTTTGGTTTCGGCATAATTATATGAGTGGGATGCGGTGAGTCCTAATTCTATCCGGCCTTTCAACGGAATAGTCCATCGTAAAAACTTGAACTCTGTCCGTCGGGCGGTCTTGTTAATCGCATAATTTACGGTCCAGGTATCACCATCTTCCTTTGAATTTGATTCTTTTCCCGATTCGGCAATGTCTCTGTTTCTTTTCAATTTATGCTCGTAGGTAAAATTAATCGGCCATTTTTTCAGATTTCCCTTGATGCTCACCAAGGGATTGAAAGAGTGCGAAATGCCCGTTGTCGTATCGGTGACCATTACGAATTGATTCAACGAATCCTGTCGTAACTGAACATTAAACGTCTGATCCTTCTGGTAGGTATAGCTGCTTCGCATGGTCACATTGCGCATATTGTTTTTGACGGCAGCAATCTGATTCAGGAACGAGGATGATGCACTGACACCCACTTTTGGAAAAATGACCGTAGTTTCCCGATGAGTTGTATCCGGGGTGAGATGATATGATTTTTCATGATCGAGACTGATACGATCGAATCGGAAATCGACAGGCGAAGGGATGCTGAAACTTGTTGAGGCGCTCCAGTCCCGTCGAACATCACGGCTGTCGTTTCTCAGGAGTTCTTCATTGTCATTGTTTTTCCGCCGGTACTGCATACCACCAAAGTCCAGGTAGTCATTCATGCCACCTCGCACGATATCACCGAAATCACGTCCTTTCAAGCCCAATTGATATTTAAGAAAATCCAATCCATTGTCTGTAAGGGTGCGTCCCATAAAATCGGCGTCCATATTTTTATTGAGCAATGAAAGACTCGAGTTATAATTAAAATTGATTGTATTGAAATCTATATTTCGGAGAGCTTCTTCTGCAGATTTAAAAACCGCATTCATGCTTTGAGCTTTTGATGCTATATTTGAGAAATCCGTCATAAGGTCCCTGAGTCTGAATGTGCCGGTAAATCCAAGATTGCTGTTAACCCCAAGATTGAGATAGGGCGTCGGATCATTGGGACGAAAATTTTCACTCCCGGTGAAAGCCGCCGAATACGTTGCATTGTGATCGAGCCAACTGAAAATTTTTGGTTTCAGCCGGACCGTGGCCTTCTGCGTTCTCGACTCTTCACCATAAAGAATATAGAAATCGCGCCATGCACTATCCAGTTCCATCACCTTATTTTTTAGAAAATCTCGGCCCAGCCCTTCTTCTTCAACCGCATTATCGAGATTTCTATCAATTGAAACGGTGTAATCGAAATCAAGAAGCGGCCTGATTGGGGCAAAGCTCAGATTGAATCCATGCCCCAGATCAAAGGTCTGGTTTTTGTTATAGGTTCCCAGACGGTGGTTTTCCTGCAAATGCTTGCCATATTTGGCGCTGGCGAGGTCGAAGTTTATACTGCTTGGCAGGAATGTCAGTTCATAATTTTTCAACGTTTTAAAGGTAGTGTTCTTGACCTTATCGAAAGGTTTCCATTTGGTCCATTTTGGCGGATTTCGGGGACTGAGGTCGTATTTGAGTCCGCCGTAATAGTTTTCGTTTTCATTGATTTCAAGATAATCCCCATTGCCGTCCATCCGCGGTCCCAGATGACGATGGCTGTTGTCGTACTGATAACTCAGCCGGTCAACAGATATTCTTTCGGCGGTCATTTTTGTAAGGATATTTTTCGACGTTGCCGACTTCCGGTAACTCGTTGATACAGATTGTGTGTTTTTAACGGTTTGAAAGTGCTGCGACTTTGTTTTATCTTCATCGAAAAAATCTCTCAGTTTATCGGGCTGGTCGTTTTCTACCAGAGATATGTCGCTGTTCGGTTTAATTTGAGGACGTTCGATTGTTCCTGTAATACCGGCGTCAACGGGCAGCGATACACGCCATTCATTGGGAAGAAATTTGTCGAGCTTCATTGAGGCGTTCACATTTCCGGATACAGATGAATTACCGGGAGTGATCATGTTATCGGTCATGGTCCTGAAATTGCCGTCCTGATAATTGGCGCCGGCATCAAGAGTCATGAAATCGGCCCATTGGGTATGAATATGGGCCAGTGCCGCAGAACCGTAGAGACCCTGAAGTCCCAGTGCTTTCATCTCATCCACCCAGATTTCCCCTGAAAGGGTGTCGTAAGGAGATGGGTTCGCAACCGGCGAACGGGCAACGCCTATCATAAAGGTCCGGATATTAGAAAAACTGGGCGGTTCATTGGTTACCGAACTGATTCGATAGAAGGATCGCTCGTCAATAGCCCAGGTCGTATCGATATGTGCAGTATCGCCGTAAGCATTCTGGTATGCAAGCTTTGCGTTGGCGAGGGCGCTTAGATCTATTTCTATGGGATATCTCCAGGGGTCGGGAATATTAAGATATTCTCTTTCGGGAACATTCCATCCGGAATCGATCAGGGTCCGGTATTCATAATAGGAGGAATCATGGGTTCCGAACCTGAACACAAAGTAAAGAGAATCGGTGTTGCTGGTCCTGTTATGCTCGGCCACCCGTGCATCACCGTGAACGAGCATACTGATCTTTTTATACGCTGAGATATCCTGAGTATGATACGTATAGAGCCGCCGCACCAGAGCTTCTTCGCCCTGAAGAAGGTTGAAAAAATTGAGACTGAGGGCCTGCTCTTTCCGGAGTTTATCCGTCTGGTTATCAACTTTCAGCTTGACATATTTGGTGGTTTTAACTTCATAACGATTGTTTACCAAACGAGTACCTGCCGGCATATAGTATCCCCGGTCTTCTTCGGTATTCACAACCGACGCTTCAATTTTAATCGTATCTTCGATTACGATTTTTTGGGGAGTGGGAAGTTCAGGTTGTGTCGGATCGGTTTGCACCGGATCATACTTTTCCTCAGGAATGACTTTCTTGGTGTACATCTCCTCCCATTGGTTTCCGACAAACTGGATCCGGGCCAAAACCAGAGATTGCTTTTTGGTCATCCCTTTCGGACCGAAATCGCTCCACCACATTCTGACAAAGGGGATCTGTTCCCATCCTGGATTGCCGACTTCATCGACAGCAAAGTTTTCATTAAGAGGAATACGGATATAATAAAAACCGTTTTCATTTTTGACATTTGCGGTTGTGTCATTGAATTCGGAATGTTCGATATTATCGAGGTCGATTGCATACCTGAAAAAAGATTCATCCTTTGAAAAACCATCGGAATTGATGTCTTCCGATTCGAGCCAGAGGTTGTTCTGCAAACCGTTTGCGTACTGATAACGGTCCGGATTCTGGGCATCGAAGACCTTGTAATCATCGCCACTGGGGTCGGTTTTTCGCCGGGCCGGGAGTGAATCACTGCCAAACCGGAGCGTATCCCATTCTCCGGGAGATGAAGGGTCTGGAATAACCCAGTACTCTTTTTTATTATCGACGATTGTATCTAATCCTGTATTGTGAAGCGAATCCTCGATTCCTTCGCCAAAGGGGTCTTCATCGTTTCTCACACCGTTGGGAGGGCCGCCGTGAATTGAAAGATCTTCGCTGACTTCTCCCATGTCGATGTACAGGTTCCCCTTCTCGGAGACATCACTTTCGACCTTGACGATAAATTCGAGATACCGGTCTTCGGAGCGGTCCATTGAAGATTTTGGGAAAGAGGTCATAATACCGGCCCAGGGGTTCTGATACCGGTCACTTAAGTTTACCGCCGGCGTTTGATTATCGTTACCTACGGGATAACACTCGAGCCGCAGGACCGGTTCGTAAAGATCTCCGCCTTGGTCCTTGAAATCTTCTTCGGATACGCCGATGTCTACCATGTCAAATACATTGATGCGTTTTTCTTTCTGGACATCGACAGGGCTGTACCAGTAGTAATACCAGGCCGGCGGCCGGTACCAGAGGCTGTCGTTTGGTATGGGCGGACTGGATCGGTGCCATGCTTTATGGCTTGTTCCCAAGGGATAGACCCGCTTACTAGATTCAAAATTATCCACATAGGCCTGGCCTTGGTCTTCTTTATCGGCCGAAGGGCTCATCCTGCTGTGAGCGACCTCGAAGTCGATATTAACAACAGAGCGGGCGTCGGTGCTGATAAAGGGAAGAGCATTGACCGCCTTGGTCATCCACTCCGGCTCAAAATCCATCACCGAATTAATGTCAAGCAAAAGTTTGTTGAATGGTTCCTGCCCGATCCGGGGAATTTCTTCCCGTGACGACGCCATTTGATAGAGAATCGACGCCCCGATAAAGGATTTATCGCTGATAAAGGGCATCTTCAGTTCACCGCGGGCGCCCATAAAGGTCTTCTTTTCCGGGACAAAGAGCGCCTCCCGTTGATATTGAACTTCGATCTTGTTTTTACTTTGAGCAGTCGGTGAAATCAGCTCGAGCTCGCCCATTTCATAAAAAATCCGGTAATCGACATTTTTTTTCAGCTCCTGACCGTCACCTTTAACCTTTTCGGATCCTTCTATCACGCCCCAGGCGAGGTTGAATTTGGTTCGCCGCTCGGTCGATTTACCAGAGAGAATGAGCACATATTTCTGTTGTATCTTGTTAAAATTCTGGCTGTTATGGTTTATCCGGTAAATATCCGGAAGTGTGTCTTCACCCAATTCGGGGTTTCTGAATGGCTCGTTGGCTTCATAGGAGGTATCGAACGGAGGGATTACCATGTATCCCTTGTCCAGGTTATATTTATAGGCAGCATTATCGCGCTTTCCATCTTTATCGGTCAGCCCGAGAATATACGAATAGAGTTCGTTTGTTTCGGGATCCTGATACAGCGTATCGCCGGCACGCAACAAGCCTAATTTAACATCAAATTTACCTTCTTCAAAGCGGGGAAGATAATAGGCATTTTTCCACATGAGCTTGAATGCATCGCTGGTTGTATCCTCTGTATTCAGTGGCCCTTTCAGGAACCAGAGTGATTTCATTATTTCATATTTTCCCCGGCCGAGACTGTCGAGAAGAGTGGTGTCACCTTTCTGGGGGATCAGGTCCGGCGCTGCTGTTTTCATGTAAATACCAATAATATCATCGCTTTCGACCGCAAGTGTGTCGAACCGTATCCACCCTTCATCTTCCTTTAATTCATACGCACCCTCATCAATTTTTTGAAACAGATTATCGGCGGGAGAATTCTGTACGTAACGGAATTTGGAAATATCCTTATTTGCAACAGTCTGCTTTTCGGTCATTTTCCACACCTGGAATTCGGTGGGAATGACCTTTGGAATAGCCAGGTCCGGATTTCCGCCGGCCCCATACTTCTCGTTATACAATTTCTGGTAGACTGTATCGAGAAAGAAGATTTTGTATTTCAGGAATTCCTTGTCCCGTTGCGGCTCTACCTGTCCTTTTGACTCTGAGGGGTAGAATGTTTTTTTCAGCGCTTCACCCTGTTCGTGGCTTATAACCGTTGTCAGGTCGAGGGGGCCGAGCTTTGATTTAACGCTGATACCGAACAATCCCTCATGGCCCTCGGAATAGCCGGATAAATTTGTGCGGGGAATTTCAAAATTTGTATAACCGGCAGTTACTTCCTGAATAATTTCATCCTCGAGCTCATCGCCCTCACCCTTATATTCAATTTTAATATCTTTAAGCGGATCATCCATTGAAAACTGTTCTTCACTGCTTGTTTTCAACTGAACATTGATGAGCCGTCCGACACTGCCGGTAACCGAAAGACTGTACTGGTTGTCAAAGTTGATACCCCCGTGACTCTGTTTGTAATCGGAAAGCCCTTCCTTGTCGGAGTCACGATATTCGTAGGAGATAATAATTTCTTCGTAGCCGTGGATCGTGAGTTTTGGCGGTTCTTTTCCCAGAATTCGCTTGGCCCATGAAGGGTAATTGACCGGTAACTTGAATTCGAGAGCAAAATCCGATACTCCCGCGGTTCCGCTTCCGGCCTTGGGGGTCGATTTTTCCTGATACCAGAGATCGGCCAGAACAAAACGGCGCCTGCTCTCGAGGTATTCATTCAGTTCATCATATCGATATTGCCACACAACCACACCAAGGGTGTCTTCCCGGCGAAAAAGGACCTGACGATTTTCGAAATCGATTATTTCCTTATCGGCAAAAAGGTCCGAATCATATTCCAGAATAGCAGGGGTTTCATCGGCAAAGGGATTTTCGGGAAGAACAATCTCACTGAGGGGATGATAAAACTCTGGCTGAGAATAAAAAAACTCCGCTTTCTGAGCCTGGGACGCAAAAGCGGCAAAGAGAATCATAAATAAAAAATCGATGGCCCTTTTATTTCTCATCTGTATCTCTTTTGCTATCCTTTATTTTTTGCCGGTATCTGCAGCAGCATCTGCGCAGCACCTGAAGCCGACCGGATTATGCTGGTTCTGGGGGAAATAGCTGTACCGTTTTGAATGGCAGGCACTTTCTATCCCGCTTTTCCAGAAACCGCCCATTACATTGTAAAAATGGCGGTCTTTTGTGGAACGAGTACTGGTCCATTCGGCCAGATTACCCGACATGTCATACACATCAAAATACCCCCTGCATTCTCTTTTGCTTCCCGATTTACGAGCTGTCGTGTCCCGGGTTACACAGGCATTGGGCGCATATTTTTGACTGTAAGGATATTTCCATGAATAGGGACCACTGCAGGCAATCAGCCACTCATCCATTGAGCAAAGCCGTTTGCCAATCGAAAAACAGGAATCCATAGCATGATAGACAGAAATATACGACCTGGGCTTAACTCCACGCTTATTCGGCCATTCGTACCGGTCTATACAGAATTGCACAGTGCCAACCTCGATATATTCCATATCTTCAGGACAGTATTGAGAGGGGGTTGACAGGATAATTTCATATCGCTTTTTTGTCGGCAACATCTGATTGCCACAGGAATCGACACCCCGGTAATGCAGTGTTGTTGTACTGTCAATAGGAATTGCATCGCCGGTATACTCTTTCCATTCCTCCTCCTCCTCAAATTTCCATTCGATAAGGCATGGTTTTGTGGCATGGAGAGCCACTTCGATTTTCTGCCGGTGAAGGCCTCCTGAGGGGTCGGGATAGACCCAGGGTGCGATGGTATCCTGCAGACAGGAATCCGGTCTTGCAGCAGTCACTTCCGTCGTATCCGTTGTATCTGCCGTAACTGCCGTATCGGGAGCTTCAATAACAGGAGGCGGCGTTTGTTCGGGACGGGGTGCCGACTCCTTTGTTTCGGGAACTGTGTCGGTTTCAGGAAGTGTATCGACCGGTTTCTCCATGGTCGTGTCCAGCTGCTGTGCTGTCTGAGTAGTGTCTGGTTTAATCGGTTTAATCACAGGTTTCGACTTTTCCCGCCTCATAAATCGAAATATTCCGGTTACTAACACCACCACCACTATCAGAAGCAACAGGAGTAATAACAGCAGCATAACCTTTCGCTTTTTTGAAGGCCTTTTCTTTGTCATGCAGCAACCTGAGACTTAGAATGCAGTATTATGCATTGTACTGTTTTACAGGTACATATGCAATGAAATTCATCCTGTTGGATTTTCCAAACTGTGTATACAGGTATTCGCATTGGAAATTCTAATTATTCACCTTATTAACAACTTATCAATGCCCCGACTCAATTAATGAGAAAACCTTAAGAAAATCAACCGTTTCGGAAACATCGTGTACCCGAAAAATGGTTGCACCTCTGCTATAGGCGCCAGCAATCGTAGCCAGCGTGCCGGGCAGCCGTTTGTAGGGCTCTTTACCGGTAATTCTGCCGATAAATGATTTCCTTGATGTCCCGATTGCGACAGGGTACTTGAGTGCAACGATTTCATCAAGCCTGTTTAGAAGTGTCAAGTTGTCTTGAAAGCGTTTTGCAAATCCGATTCCCGGGTCCAGAATAATATTTTCCTGCTTCACCCCCGCGCTTTTGAAATCGTCGATGCATTTATTCAACTCATCGATAACTTCACCGGTAACATCCTTGTACTCCGGATGGTGTTGCATTGTCTGAGGCGTTCCTCTGCTGTGCATGAGAATTACCGGACATCTTTTTTGTGCAGCAAAATGTTTAATTTCCGGATCGAACCGTCCGGCGCTGATATCGTTAAGCCAGGTTGCACCGGCATTGAATGCTGCTGCTGCAACACCGCTTTTTGTCGTATCGATACTGATCGGGATATCAAATTTCGAGGCGAGTTGTTCGATAACAGGCACAACCCGTTGAATTTCTTCGTTTTCGGGCACGTGTTGTGCTCCCGGACGGGTTGATTCTCCGCCTATATCCAGAAGATCGGCGCCGTCGGCAATGAGTTTCTCTCCATGAGAAACCGCATCGGGCAAAGAATTATGCAAACCTCCGTCATAAAAAGAATCGGGGGTCACATTAAGGACCCCCATTACGAGATAAGATTTTTTATACAGAGAAGGTAAATCCATACTGAGGAGCCTGGCCTTTTCAGGATTGCGCTTCGTTATTATCCTCTGCCTTGCTCTCATCCGGATTAGCGGCAGCCTTTCCGGCCGGACTTTTTGTGTCGGCCTCTCCAGAGGAAGCAGAGGTGCTTTTTTCAATTTTTACTTCAGCTACTACTTCTTTGTCTTTTTCTTTCTTGCCATTTCCGTTCACAGCATCAAAGAGAGAACGGGTTTTCTTGGCGGTCGCCAGGGACTCTCCTTTGATAACCTTTTGAATTTCTTCAAGATCGAGCATTTCGTGCTCCAGGAGAGCATTTGCGAGACGATCGAGTTCAATCCGGTGTTCGGTAAGGATTGTTTTTGCTCGATTGAGCTGCTCCTCGATAATTTTTCGCATAATCGAATCGATCGCATCGGCGGTTTTATCAGAGTAATCCCGGTGATGAGAAATTTCCCTGCCTAAAAATATCTGATCGTCCTTTTTACCGTAACTGAGCGGTCCGAGTTCTTCTGTCATACCATAGTCACAGATAAGTTTCCGCACGATTTCGGTGGCCTGTTTGATATCATTTGCCGCACCGGTGGTCTGAACATTAAACACCAGCTCTTCGGCAACTCTGCCGCCCATCATGATACAGACACGATCAACAAGGTACCCCTTTGTGTAGCTGTGCTTATCTTCTCCGGGAAGCGAGAAGGTCACACCAAGGGCCCGTCCCCGGGGGATAATGGTCACTTTATGCAATGGATCGGCTTCCTTGCAGTAGATATTACAGATAGCATGGCCTGCCTCATGATAGGCGGTGTTTGTTTTTTCTTTATCCGAAAGAACCATACTTTTACGCTCAGCTCCCATGAGGACCTTGTCTTTAGCTTCTTCAAAATCGAGCATGGTAACCTTTTCCTGGCCGAAACGGGCAGCCATAAGGGCTGCTTCATTTACCAGATTTGCCAGATCGGCGCCTACAAATCCGGGTGTTCCCCGGGCGATAGTCATCAGATCGACATCGGGCCCAAGCGGTATTTTGCCTTCCGTATGCACTTTGAGAATTCCATCACGACCTTTCACATCGGGTATATCAACGACAACCTGACGGTCGAATCGTCCCGGACGAAGCAAGGCCGGGTCCAGTACGTCGGGCCGGTTGGTTGCTGCGATAAGGATAATACCGGAATTTTCTTCGAAGCCGTCCATTTCGACAAGCATCTGGTTTAGGGTCTGTTCACGCTCATCATGCCCGCCACCGAGTCCTGCGCCGCGTTGACGACCCACAGCATCGATTTCATCGATGAAAATGATACACGGGGCACTCTTTTTGGCGGTTTCGAAAAGATCGCGAACACGTGACGCTCCCACACCCACAAACATCTCGACAAAATCCGAGCCGCTCATGGATAGAAAGGGTACAGCGGCTTCACCGGCAACACACCGGGCAAGAAGCGTTTTTCCGGTCCCCGGAGGGCCTAAAAGCAGGACTCCCTTGGGAATCTTTCCACCGAGTTTATTGAAACGCTGCGGATCTTTAAGAAACTCGATAATCTCTTCAAGCTCAGCCTTGGCTTCCTCAACACCGGCGGCATCCTTGAATGTGCTTTTCGGACGATCGATATTCTGGAACTTGGCCTTGTTCTTGCCAAAGGAAAAAATCCCCCGCTGGCCGGCCTGCATGTTGCGAAGCATGAATACCCAGAACAGGATCATCAGTACCCAGGGTAGAATACTGAGCACAACATCGCCAAAGGCTATCTTCTCCGGCTCAAACTCATAAGGAAATCCCTTCTCGTCCCATTCCTTGAGCATTTCGGAATCGATGTAGGGAAGGTTAACTATGAAGGTCGTGCTGGAAGGCGCACTTTTGTTTGTTTGAAACTCCTCAAGGGGTTCCGGGCTCTCCAATACACCCTGCAGCACTGCGTGACGAAGGCCTTTCTGAATGACCGTGGCCCTGACAATGCGGGCATCCGGATCTTCCAGCAGTGTTTGGAACTGGCTATACGATATCTGCGTTTCTCTGAGGGAATCAAACCTTTTGACGAGTTGCAGACCCAGTACCACGACGGCTATGACTAAAAACCACATAAAAATCGTTTTTGAAGGGTCTTTCCCCGGCTGTGGTTTTTTCTTGTTGTCTCCTGAATCAGAATTCTGTTTCTGGTCCTTCTTTTGAGAAGGAAAAAACTTCTTTAAATTCTTCTTCTGACCTTTTTTTTCTTCCTGGTCCAAACTATTCTCCCGAACTATTTACTGCCAATTTGAGTAAAAACAATACTTTATTCACTGTTATTCTTAATATATGAAATCCTTAAAATAGATGTCGTCTTTGAAGTGATGCGAAAATCTTCACCGATTTGCACACCCGGGATCCATATAATATTACTATATTTCGAAGCAAGGACGCCAATATTATCCCGTGCAGTTTTTTCGATTTTCTGCTTTTTTAAATACCTTGATGCTTTAACAGGATGCAAAAACCCCAGGGGTCGGAACAGGTCGTTCCTGCTCAGAGTTCTATATTGTACAATATCGGGCAGCTTACCGGCATCTAAAAAAACAGTAAAATTATCGCCCTTTCTGTATTGCACGTTGTTGATATTTTCAACAAAATCGGCGGAGATCAGTGCACTGGTGTCGGGTATGGTTGTACGCCCCGGCATTGAAAGCACGTACGAAAAAGGCTCAGACGAATTTTCTTCCTGCGAGGCCAATGAAAAAAGGATCGTCTCTTTTCCGGGAAAGTATCGCCACATTCCAGGCAGGAGGTATGTTCCGGATGTTGTTTCCCGGTTACTCAGGATTGATGTTACATGCTGCCTGGTGAAAGGAATGGATCTCTGTCTGAATAAATGAGCGATAGATTCACATGCTAATGCCTGGTCTTCCAGCCCTGATTTTAAGATGTTAAAACGGTCATCACTACTTGTTACTACGTTTTTTTCGATCCACTTATTTATCCGGCGAGAAACCATGTCCCAGATATTCCGGGCTTCTACGCTGCATTGGGAAATATGCTCAATCGCTGAGGGATTGTTGTCAATCAGAAGGGGAAGCACCTGATGTCTGATCCTGTTACGGTTAAAACGAACGTCTTCATTTGAATGATCGTGATAGAATGAACAACCCTTTTCTGCCAACCATTTTTCGACACACCGGCGGGTAATGCAGAGCATGGGTCTGATAATGTTATCATCTCGTTTAGGCAGAATGCCGCATAGTCCTTTGAGCCCTGTTCCGCGCATGAGACGCATGAGAACAGTTTCCGCCTGGTCGTCGGCGGTATGGGCGGTCGCACAGTATGTATATCCCCGGCTTCTCATGATTTCACCGAAACAGGTATACCGCTCTTTCCGCGCCCACTCTTCAATGCCGGAATCGGAAGGTTTCTTCGCACTGAGCCTCTTCACATGGCATCGAATGCCGGCATTTTCGGCCAGGGAACAAACAAAACGCTCTTCGGCATCCGATGCTTTGCCGCGCAGGCCATGATTGATATGAACAACACCGAGCTTTGAAAAAGGAAATGTCTCTTTCAAATGGAGCATTACATGAAAAAGCGCAGTAGAGTCGGCCCCGCCGCTTACCGCAAGCAGAATCGATGAATTGGGTTCAATAAGCCGGGTGCAGGATGCGAGAATCTCATCATAAAAAGTATTGGAATACATAGCAGGAAGGAAAAGCCGGAACGGCAAAAAAAATAGCAGCGCAGGGATTCGAACCCCGGACACTCGGATTATGATTCCGATGCTCTAACCAACTGAGCTACGCTGCCATTACTATTAAAACTGATTTAAAATAGCATGTGGTTCTGAGCATGTCAAAGGCAGATAGGTTTTTTCCAGATCAAAGGTTAAAGCGATCAATCCCATGCTCTTTGTGGAACTTTTTTTTAAAATGACCCGGCAGCTCTTACATATCGCCGTTTTGGGGAAAGGGAAAAAGGTTAGTCCGAAATATCCCCATTCGTGCAAGCCGGTAACAGATTGCCGTCGCCAGACAACCAAATCCATACCTCACCGATCGTGCAAAATTAATTGATGACGCTTCTTCGAAATATTTTGTGGGACAGCTCACTTCGGCGATAGTATAGCCATGCCACAATATCTGGGCAAGCACCTGGTTATCGAAGACAAAGTCATCCGAATTCCGGTCAAATGGTATTTTTTCTAAAAGCTCGCGGGAAAAGGCCCGGTAGCCGGTATGATACTCCGATAATTTAGCATGCATGAGCATATTCTCGAAAAAAGTCAGGGCCCGGTTGGCATAATATTTCCATTGCGGCATGCCGCCTTTTAAGGCATAACCACCAAGAATCCGCGAACCCAGAACGCAATGGTAAACCCCGTTACCGATCATCGACGCCATAGCCGGAATCAGCTGGGGGGTATATTGGTAATCCGGATGGACCATGATAACAACGTCGGCATCTTCTTCGAGCGCGATCCGGTAACAGGTTTTCTGGTTTGCCCCATAGCCTTTATTGAGGGCATGCCTGACCACCTGCGTTTTCGGCAGCGAATCGGCAATGAATGCGGTACGGTCCCTGCTGTGATCATCAACCACAATCACCCGGTCGACAAAATCCTGGTCCAGCACTTCCCGATGGGTTTGCACAATAGTTTCCGCGGCATTATACGCGGGCATGACGACGATTACTTTTTTTTGGCGGTACATTATGTTATACTCAAGCGAGTGTGCATTCGGAATACGATTCTTGTATAAAAATAATACCACATTGAGTCGGCACTGAAAAGGAAAAAGTACTGGTCAATTGAATCAGCGATAATATAATACGCGTGGCATGAAAATTTTAATGGTAAATTATGAGTTTCCCCCGGTGGGTGGCGGCGCCGGAAGGGCAACCCGGCATCTTTGCGAGAAGATTGCCGCCCAGGGAGTTGATGTTGATGTTGTAACCTCCCGGGGAGCTACAAGGGAAAAATTCCTATGTGGAAAGGCCCGTGTATTTTCACTACCGGTTCATCGGAAATCTATTCACCAGACTGGATTGCGAGGAATGATAGCGTTTGTTTGGCACGCCGTTTATTGTATAAGAAAACTCATGAAGACCGAATCATACTCGCTTATTCATTATTTTTTCAGTGTGCCGACAGGGATGATTTCACTGGCAACAAACAGATCGACTCCCTATATTGTGTCGCTACGGGGAGGAGATGTTCCCGGCTATAATCCCGGCGAATTTCAGATATTGCACTTGTTGCTCAAACCGGTGAATATAAACATATGGAAGCGTGCGGCACGGGTTGTCGCCCTGAGCGAACATCTGGGAAGAGCAGCCCAAAGGTCATGGAATCGATTGCATTTTTCCACGATTCCCAATGGTGTCGATACTCGCCTGTTTCATCCTAAAAGAAAAAGCCGGGATTCTGAGAAATGTTTGAATCTTCTTTGTGTTGGTCGGCTGGTTCCCTGGAAAGGAATTGATTACCTTCTTGACGCCGTCGCTCTAATCGATGAATTTGAGTGGAAATTAACCCTAATCGGAACCGGTCCTTTTAAAAATCATTTACTTAAAAAAGCAGAACAACAGGGTGTGAATAAAAAAATCCGCTTCATTGAAGCTCAGCCGCACGAGGAGTTACCGAATTGGTATTCAAATGCCGATATTTTTGTTCTTCCTTCCTTCGGCGACAGCTTCGGGCAAGTATTTCTGGAGGCCATGGCTTGCGGCTTGCCTGTTATCGCGGCACAATCAGGAGAAATCCAAAATATTCTGTGTCATGAAAAAGGAGGGCGGCTGGTTAAACCACGTGATAGTATATCGTTAAAAAAAGCACTCCTTTTCCTTGGAAAGAATTCAGGTTTGCAAAAAAAAATGGGAAATTTTAATAGAGAAATGGTTGTGGAAAAATATAGCTGGGATGCTGCTGCAACCGGCTATGTCCATGAGTATACACGAGTTACTTCGGCGAGTTAAATAAGCATGTGTGGAATTTGCGGTATATATTCACCGGGAAAAATATCAGAAACCGATATCCACTGTATGCACCGCATGTGTTCGGTAATGCGGCACAGGGGACCGGATGATGAAGGCCATTATCATGATGACTATGCAGCGCTTGGAATGCGCCGATTGAGCATCATTGATATTAAAGGTGGACATCAACCTCTCTCCAACGAAGATAAAACACTGTGGATTGTATTCAATGGTGAGATATATAATTTTCAGCAGCTTCGTAAAACATTACAGAATAAGGGACATACGTTTTCATCAAATTCGGACACCGAGACAATTATTCATGCCTATGAGGAATATGGAGATGCCTGTGTTCATCATTTGGTTGGGATGTTTGCGTTTGCACTCTGGGATTCAAGAAAACATCGGTTATTCGCAGCGCGTGATCGTTTGGGACAAAAACCGTTTTATTATTCAGAAAGCAATGGAAAGTTTTTCTTTGGATCCGAACTGAAAACGATTCTCTGCGACAGCAAGCAATCCAGGACACTCGATGAGGTGGCGCTTCATCACTATTTAACACTTCAATATATCCCCGATCCCTTTACCATTTACAAAAACATTCACAAGCTTCCACCGGCCCATGTTCTTACGTATGACAGGAACGGCATTACCCTGAAGAGTTACTGGGATCTGAGCTACGAACCAAAATTGAAAATTTCCGAACAGGAAGCCGAACAGGAGCTTCGACGGTTGATGATGAATGCGGTACAACGGCGTATGATTAGCGAAGTTCCCCTGGGAGCATTTTTGAGTGGCGGTATAGATTCATCGATTATTGTCGGGTTAATGGCGCAGCAAGCTACAAAAAAGATCAAAACATTTTCAATAGGATTTTCGACCGATTCATTCAACGAGCTTCCTTTTGCACAATCAGTAGCCGATAAATGGAATACGTACCATTCCGAATTTATCGTATCCCCCGATCGCTTATCGGATATACTCCCGAAAATTGTGGGCGCTTTTGATGAGCCCTTTGCCGATTCCTGTGCAATACAGACCTATTATCTTTCTCAAATGACAAAAGAACATGTAACGGTGGCGCTTAACGGAGATGCCGGTGATGAAGCATTTGCAGGGTATCCTCGGTATTGGCTCGATACCTGGGTTGCGCCCTACAGCATGCTGCCGCAGTTTATAACACAGAAGCTTGTACCAATGGTTCTTTCGCCACTCAGAGAACCGGATAATGTCCCGATAGAAGCCAATTGGATTATGGGTTTAAAAAGGCTGTCACAGGTAGTCAGAGTGCCAAAGGAAGCAAGTATTATTCGGTGGGGATCATTTTTTGACGAGCAGTTCAAGCAGGTTGTTTACAAAGACGAGTTGTATCAGAAGGTTAAGGATTCGCCTACATCAGATCTCCTTAAAGAGGCTTTTTCCAATGCTGCGGCGCAGTCATTCGTCGATAAGACACTCGCTGTTGATACTCGATTTTACCTTGCCGGAAACGGTCTGACAAAAACAGATCGTATGACAATGGCCCATTCGCTTGAGGGAAGATCGCCCTTTTGTGATCACGAGCTTTTCGAGTTTTGCGCTCGATTGCCGGTCGAATTCAAGCTTAAGAATCGGAATACAAAATATCTGTTGAAAAGAACATTTTCTGATATGCTGGGGCATAAGCTTACTAAAAGACCCAAGCGTGGTTTTGCCGCACCAATCGAAATGTGGCTTAAAGATCCGCTCAAAGAGCAGGTTCGAGAAACACTTCTTTGTTCATCCGCTGATATTCATGAAATGTTTGATGTTTCTAGTCTGAAAAGCCTTATCGATGAGCATGAAAGAGGCAGGGCAAATCATGGGAGGCGTATCTGGGCCCTTGTTGTGCTTGAGGAATGGATGAGGCAGAGAAGAGCAAATCTCACTGAAAGGAAATAGATATGAAACTTTCTGAAGCGACTTCACAATTCTATGACAAACACTGGGCGGATTTTCCCCTTGATATTAAAAAGGTTGCTGATCATCTTATACATCTATTTCCTGAAGGAGTTGAAGGAAAAAGGGTCTTGGATGCGGGATGCGGAAGTGGAATTGTTTCACTTGCATTTTCTAAGCTGGGTGCAGATGTTTTAGGTGTCGATGCCTCTGCTGAATGTATCAATAATTCAAGGGAAAGAGCTAAGCAGTTTGGCCTTGGCGCTTTATTTGAACGTCACGATCTTACACAACTTGATCTGGGAGAGAAAAGGTTTGATATAATCTATAGCTGGGGAGTATTGCATCATACAGCTGATGCAAGAGAAAGCTTTGATCGATTAGTTCGACACTTAAGTCCGAAGGGAAAGATTGTTATTGCCGTGTATCTAAAGACATGGCTTTCGGGTTTTTGGAACTTTAGCCGGATTTTCTATCAGAAAAGTCCCTGGCGCATAAAGAAATTGATTCAGACCCTGTTATCAATTTTTCTCAGAATTTTTGATATGATTCACATAGCTATTTACGGCAAGGAAAATTATTACGAGCGGGGAACACAAAACGCAGAACTAATAAATGATTGGTTTGGCGTGCCCCAGAGAACCTTCCATTCCTATAACGAAGTTTTCAATTGGTTTAAAGAAAATGATCTTGAGTATAAATTAACAAACCCAGCGACCGGAAGGTTTAAATCAACATCAAATTTCGAAGTAGTAGGAACTGCACACTAAATAACGGCAGAGAGATGTCGAGTTCTGAATTTGCATAGGTATCCTATTAAATGATAACAAATGAACATTTTCTCGATTTTGTTTATATTGGAGCACCACGTGCGGGGTCAACATGGCTGGCAGCAGCGCTATCCGAGCATCCGCAGATATGGATACCTCATAATAAAGAACTCCATTTTTTTAATAGATATTCTCTCTATCCTACCTATTTTTCCTATCCGAAGGGCATTGATTATTATCGGCAATATTTTGTTAAAGCGCCGGAAAACGCATTGCTGGGAGATATATCCCCGCTTTACTATTTTGATTCTGATACTGCGCAAAGAATCGTTCGGCATTTTCCTGAAGTGAAAATCATTGCGCTTCTTAGAAATCCGGCTGATGTTGCTTTTTCAGTATACTTAAAAAGAAAAACGCAAGAATTTCGCAAGCCGACGTTTGAACAGGAATTAAAAAGGGATAAACGATTTATCGATCTCGGTTATTATTTTAGGCAATTGAAACCATATTTTGATTATTTTCCAAGAGAAAATATTGGCATCTGGATTTATGAACACTTTTTCGATAATCAGGAGGAGAGTATAAAAAATGTTTATCATTTTTTAGGCGTAGATTATAGATTTGTGCCTGGTGTTATAGGAAAAAAAATCAATGCTGCCAAAGATCCGGGCCCGAAAATAAAAATAGCTTTAAATGGATTAGCAATTTTGTTGTTGAATACTCCGGTACTTTTTCCAATAAAAAATATGCTGCATAAATTAAAGATAAACAAAACCAACTATTCCGTTTCTCCGGGTCAGAGAAAGCCGCCGAAGGAAAGGCTTTCAGAGGAAACCAGAAGATATCTTATGAAAAATTATGAGCCGGATATTTCGCACCTGGAAAAATTATTGAATATTGATCTTGGAATATGGCGAGCAAAGCTCCGGTAACTGATCTGTTACTACCCACGTCTTACTTTCCTTATACCCCAGAAGAAAAAACAGCAAAAGAGTAGAATCCAGGATGAGAATAAAACGACTCTCCCAATTTTGCGGGGAGTGGAAGTCAGTATTAACGTTACCGAATGGGTGCCTTCCCTTATTGGTATCGCCCGCATTATATAATTTGCTCTGTAAATTGGTTGGACATCGTTGTCGACAAAAGCTTTCCAGCCGGGGAAAAAGCTGTCGCTGAGAACAAGAAACCCGCTTTTTCGGGTTTTAATTTGTATTGCAACTTCTTTTTCAGAAAGGTAAGTCAATCGGATATCGTAATGTGGTGGACGTGTAGAATCTTTCGAGTTGATTATATATGGTTCTTCAGGATTTTGTTCCAGTATTACCGTGGTTTTGAAATTTTCATCGGTGAATTGGGCCAACCGGTTGCGAAGGCTGTCTCTATTGGGAATAACCGTAAAACTATCAACAAAAAAGGCTCGGGGAAAGGCGTTTTTATTTTTAAAGATGTTCATTTCACCGGAATAAACACGGGATAGGGAAGGGTCGTTTATTCCCATTCCCGGCGGAAAGAGAATATATCGGGTATTTATGAGATTGATAAGCGGTGATCCGAATTTGTTGAAACTAAGCCATCGTGAAATTTTTTCGGGCGCCGCTCCAGTATATCCCTGCTGACTAAGGTGAATATATTCGGCATACCGTTCCGGATAAAAGGAGGCGTATCCACCGATATCATCAATGCCAAAAGGAATAAACGAGTTATGGAGAAAGGGACCGAAACTCATAATCCGATAGTGTGATTTGTCCTGTAATAAAAAGTTTATGCCCGGTGTTGCAGGATATTCAAGTTTTCGTGAAGACCGGGTATTGTAATTATATCCGAAACCAACAAGGTCAACCAGAAGGAGAATGATAATAAGGAAAAAGTAGCTGTTATTTGATGGGGTGTGAAAAATAAACAATGAGAGAATACCAAGGGCCAAAAGGGAAAAAAGAATTTGAATACCGAAATGCTTAAATGAAAGCGTAAAATGATCGATGATTTTATCCGACAGCATGTCGGGTTTAGGGATACCGGTAAACCATTGTATACCCTGTTCCGATTGAACAAAGGCGACAATTAGTATTATCGCGGTTATAAAGACGATGCTTATTGAGGCAAAACGGAAAAAGCTTATCCTATGGCGAATCAAATTGTCAAGTGTCAAAGAAGCAAGTATCGCTGTGCAAAAACCGGTAATGTAAAGAATCCGGGTGGGAGTCGACAAATCAAGGCCGGGGACAAATTTATAAAGAGGTAAATAGAGTACTGTACCCATCGCCATGAATAACGTTATTATAAAAGAGAGAAGAAAAAACAAAACAAACCTTTTACGAATATATAACAGAGAAAGAAAACATAATATTATCGGCACAATGCCGGCGTACAGACACATTTCGTTGAAATTGTTGTATGCCTGGTTGTCTCGAATAAGCAGATTAATTTTTGATACCGGACTGCCGAAAAATTCCGGAAAGACATAGGTAACAAGATGCCTGGCAGGAATCTTACCGGCCTTTTCAAATAATTCATTAAAACTGTAGGCTTTTCGATGTCCTGCACCGGCAATACTCACATTATTTATAATACTGGTCAGATTTATGATGCAGGCACATGATGCAATTACCCCTAATAGGATAAGCTGACGGATTATATTTTTAAATCGGGTTTCGGAATGTTTCCAAAATCGAAGATAAGAGAAAAAAATGTATGCTATCGTGAACAAGCCCTGATAAATGAGAATATGAATGTTTCCAATCGATATTGCATAAGCTATACCGGCAAGAAGAAAGGTGCCGGTTTTTATGCTTTGCCTGTTTTTGAATAATTCAAAGGCATAGAGGATGGCCGGAAAGGTAGAAGCCATCATTATTATTGTTTCAAACTCGAACCATACCATTACATATCCATTAAACATCCATGCAATCGCCCCTAAGAGCGACGCTTTTTTTGATACCCCGATTTTTGAGAGGAAGAGAAAGGCAAAACATCCTGCAAGGAATAGATGGATAAATAACAGTAAATCATGAGCAATGCTCACCGGGAAAGTATGAACTAGAAGCATCACAAGAGGATTGCTTGCCTGTCGTCGAATTTTGCCGCAAAAAATGTGGCTGTTCCAGTAACCGAATGGCGCCTTATTGTCTTTATTTATGAGGTGATCGGGATAAAAAACGTTCACCGGATCGGTGATCAGCGGATTATTAATTGAAACGTTCTCTGAATAAGACCGCCAGGGGAAATAGCGGGAGAGAGTATCAAAGGCATAAAATGTTTTGCCGGAAAACAAAGCCGGAGCAAAAAACAAAACGGAAACAACCAACAAAAAAAGAAGGCAGAAAAGTGAATGTTTGTTTAATAGTCTGGTGTTCATGGGCAAAAAAGAGTAATAAACGATGCTCTATCTTCTGATGTACTGGTCCTTACTGAAAAAAATGTTTAAGAGACCATCCCATTATAGTAGCATAATATATTGTAATTAAAAATTTTATGAAAAAGTGCGTGCATAAAAGAATATATTCAAGATTATGAAGTATTTAAAATTTCTGGTCAAGTTAATCATATCAATCGGATTGGTTGTATGGATATTTTTTAACATCGAAATGAAGGCTCTCGCCGGGGCATTTTCCAAAGCAAATATCGTATTTCTGCTAATCGGAGTAATTATGGTATTTGCCAGGCACCTCACAAATTGTTTTCGGTGGAGAGAATGCTTATTTGATAATAAAAACAGGGTTCCATTTTCGTATCTCCTGTTTTCCTATTTTCCGTCACTTGTGATCGGCCATATATTTCCAACAGAATATGGCGGCGACATTTTACGAATCAATGATATAAATAAGAAAACAGGAAATATGGCCCAATCTATAGGCAGTGTCTTTTTCAGCCGGCTTTCGGGATTAGTAACGGTAGCGATCGTTTTTATTTTCATTTCACTGATTCGATTTGAAACGATACCGCTACCAAAGCTTTCTCTTTTCATCGTACTTGCAGCGTGTTTTTTGGTCATAGTTTTCCTCGTTATTTTTTCGGACGGCTTTTTAAAAAAAATGCTTATCAGAACCGGCGTTATTCAGATTAATAAAATAACCTCGGGAAAGAGGTTTAATGTCGCCCTTTCCCTTATTCCAGATTACCGAAAGCATCTTCCTTTAATTGTTTTTTTCTCACTCCTGTCAATATTGTTCATGACGGTAACAAATTGGATGCTGGTACGTTCAATTGGGCACCATGTTTCATTCAGTAATATTGTCATTCTGATTTCGGTTCTTTCATTTATCAGCATAGTTCCAATCAGTATTGGCGGTATCGGGATCAAAGAAGCTACCTTTATCCTTTTTTTCAAGGAGCTTGGAATTTCTGCAGAAGACGCCTTGGCGATAGGACTTTTAAATCGTTCAATTCAAATAATTTTCCTTATGGGTGCTGCTGTGTTGTTTCCAATCAGAAACAGATTCATGAAATAAAAGCATATTCTGCTTCCAATTTCGTATCTTATTTTATTGATTAAGGTTATGTGACATTGTAAAATCTGGGAAAAGGCAATCATTTTAAAGAAATAAACAAAATAATTCCACAAAAATCTTCCCTATGGGTAATATCTTTGATAAAATTTAATTAATGAAAATACTCGATATTTTAAAATCCAGCACTGGTAATAATAATTAATGCTGTTGTCGATTATAATCCCTCTGTATAATGAGAGCGCCACGATTGAAGAATTGGAGAAGCGACTTTCACATCATTTGGAACGCCTTGGAGAGCCCTTTGAAATTATTTTGATAAATGATGGCTCCTTTGATTCTACCGGCGAAGTGATAGATCGGCTCGCGCAAAAAGATAATCGATACAGAGCAATTCACCTGAAGCGAAATTTTGGACAAACGGCTGCCATAATGGCCGGTATCGACTATGCTCAGGGTGAGATTATCATAACAATGGACGGCGATCTGCAAAACGATCCAGCAGACATATCCCGTCTTCTCGGAAAGCTTCAGGAGGGGTATGAGGTCTGTTCCGGTTGGCGCAAAGAGAGAAAAGACCGGCTTTTTACCCGGGTTGTGCCCAGCAAAATTGCCAATGCTCTTATCTCAGCAATTTCGGGCGTTAAATTGAAAGATTATGGTTGTACGCTCAAGGCATACAGGCGTGAAGTCATATCAGGTATAAAGCTCTATGGCGAAATGCATCGTTTTATACCCATCTATGCTTCATGGCAGGGCGCCCGGGTTGCGGAGATTCCGGTTACCCATCATCCTCGAAAACACGGTTCCTCTCATTATGGACTGAACAGAACATTCAAAGTCGTCCTCGATTTAATCGTGGTGAAGTTTCTTGCCAGTTATTCTCAAAAACCCATCTATGTTTTCGGGGGATTCGGTCTTGTCAATTTCTTTTTGTCGATTCTGTGCTTTGGAATGATGATTTATTATAAATTCTGGGGGGGGAAGTCGTTTATTGAAACGCCGATACCTTTTTTGGTGGTACTGTTTTTCCTTATGGGATTTCTCTCAATCCTCATGGGCTTGATCGCCGAGCTTCTCATGCGGACATATTACGAGTCACAGAACAAGCCAAATTACCTGGTTGGAAAAATCAGCAGTTATAAAAGCCATTCACGTACAAAGTGTGAACACGCCGACGCTCAAGACAGATAGTTATTTTTCCACATCTCAAACATAAGAAGCGTCCATATCTGTTTCCGGTTATCCTGCTTTTCATCAAAATGATTTGAGAGGAGGTGTTGAATTGCTTGCGGCTCAAAAAAACCTTCACTTTTAATTTTTTCGGGAGCAAAAACATCTGCCAGAATCGGCCGGAAATCTTCTTTAATCCATTTTGTTAAGGGGATGCCGAAACCCTTTTTTTTACGGTGAATTATTTCTTTGGGGAGCTTTTTTTCAACGCTTTTTTTCAGCAGATATTTTCGGGTTAAGCCTTTCATTTTCAAATTCGAAGGAAGTCGATTAACGTATTCGGCAAATTCAACATCCAGAAATGGAGAACGGACTTCCAGAGATACCGCCATGCTTGCCCGGTCTATTTTGGTCAAAATATCCTCGGCAAGATAAAATCGAGAATAGATAAAAACGAGTTCATCAATCCAATCGCGGAAATGAGTCCCGGAACATGTTGAAGCAATATCTCCATAGGGATCAAAATCGCATAATGCATGCTGCACATCCTTGCTGAGAAGGCTTTGTTGCTCTGTTGCCGAAAATGCACCGAGCCATATCTGGTTGCGCCGGGGTAAATCATTCTGAACGCCACCAATAAATTTCTTGAGAATAAATGAGAGACTCATATTTTTGTTGGAGGCAGGCAATTTATCAGCAAGGGGAACAATGATGTTTTTATGAATGGATGAGGGGATACGATTGTAATGCCGGGCAAAGGCATGGGCAAGGAATGGATCATAACCCGCAAGAAGTTCATCTCCGCCGTCACCGCCAAGGGCAACCGTTACATGCTCCCGCGTGATTCTGGAAAGGAGGTAGGTGGGCAGAACCGAAGCGTCGGCAAAGGGTTCATCTAAAAATTTCCATATCTCGGGGAGGATATCAAACATTTCACCGGGCGTAAAAATCCGCTCATGATGATTAGTACCAAAATGACCGGCTATCTTTCGGGCATAATGCGATTCATTGAAAGATTTTTCTTTAAATCCGATAGAGAAGGTCTTAATCGATTTGGGATCCATTATTTCCGAAAGAAGCGCCACGATCGAGCTTGAATCGATGCCGCCACTCAGAAAAACCCCCAGCGGTACATCACTCATAAGACGCCGTTCAATTGATTGCTTGAGTAGCTCGATAAACTGGTGTTCCGCTTCCCGTTCATCGATTGTCTCCCGTCTATCAAATTCTATGTGCCAGTAGGGATGGACAGATGTTTTTCCCCTTGAGAAGGCACAAAAATGGCCGGGCAAAAGCTTTTGTACGCCTTTAATGATGCAATGAGGGGCAGGGACATACTCATATGAGAGGTACTGGCCGAGGCTCTGAAGATCTATTTCAGGGTGTAGATCCGGGTGCTTGAGCAGCGCTTTGAGCTCAGAGGCAAAAATAATACCCTTCTCTGTTTGCCGGTAATACAGTGGTTTTTGTCCATAACGATCACGGACGAGATATAATTTTTGCACATTTTCATCCCAGAGCCCGAATGAAAACATTCCATTGAGTTTATTAAAGAGAGCCTCTTTGTATTCTTCATATCCATGGATGATTACTTCGGTGTCGGTTTCGGAGCGAAAATGATGGCCTTTCTGGATGAGAGCGGATCTTAATGACTGAAAATTGTAGATTTCACCATTGAAGGTAATCCAGATAGTCTGATTTTCATTGCTCATTGGCTGACGGCCGTGGTTGGAGAGATCGATAATGCTCAAACGGCGATGGCCTAAACCGATAGAGAGTGAAGATCCTCTGGATGTATCTGAAAGGTAAATGCCACTGTCATCCGGACCACGATGAGCCAGGGCATCGGTCATGTTTTGAAGAACCGTACGATCGATTCCCTTATTAGCCGTGTGTACAATGCCTGCAATTCCGCACATGTGTATTTTTGATAAGAGTACTCAAAAAGCACTGGGCCTCTTGAAATACCTCAACAGGATTATGGTTTTAAATGATTTGTATCTGCATAAAACAGGTTGAGAAGCTTACATTTAATTGTTTTTATTATACAATATAATTGTACATCATCAAAGGTATTCGCATAGCTGATACATATAATTATATGAAGAATATAATAGACCAACAGCGTAAGAATATAAAGACCTCTTTCAAGGCTCTTTTTCATAGGGAGGTGACAAACATCTCCCTGGTTTCCTATTTGCTCGCCGGGTCAATTCTTTTTTTGATGTTTTATCTTTTCTATCCGCATTTTTCGTATGATAAGGTACTTTGGATTCTGCCTGTATTTGCTGTTGTGCTGTTTCTCTATGACACATATAATAGTGAGAAAGAGCATTGGATTCAGAAGCATGTCAGGTCTCCTCTTGTTGCTGCTTATCTTAAAAAGATACCTCTTTTCTCGTTATTACTTTTTGCTTTGGCACTGGTAATTAATGTTTCCATTCTCTATGAAACATGGCTTAAGAATATCGGGCACCCGTTATTTACCATCGGCGGGTTCCTTCCCTATAGCGATCCGCAGGGGTATTGTGCCGGAGCGAAACGGTTAATTGAATTCGGCAGACTGGATGAGTGGAACAGTCTGCGGCGGCCCTTGCCCATATGTTTTTATGCTGTTCTTTTGAAAGTAACCGGTCAAAATCTGCAATTAACAATTTTTATAACCGTGGTGTTAGTTGCAATTTCAATATACCATGCAGCCAAAACCATCTATTTCGCCTTTGGAACATTTGCAGCCTTTTTAATGCTCCTTCTTCTTTCCAGTTTTTTCTCATTTTTTAATGGAACATTGCTCACCGAGCCGGTTGGATTGCTCTTCGGCAACTATGCATTTGTGTTTCTTTTTACAGGGGTTTACACGTCTAAAAAAGGCCGGTACATATTCGGGTTGTTTCTCCTTGCCCTCGCCCTCAGCATCAGGGTCGGGGCCTTTTTCATCCTTCCTTTACTTGTTCTCTACGGCGCATACCATTTTCGCAATAAAGCCCGATTAAACTATCGCCATGGACTCATGGGAATAATAGTGATACTAATGGTGATGATTATTAATTCGACAATGCTCACATTAGTCGGATCATCAGGGAAAGGGCTCCGTATTTCGAATTTTTCATATACCCTTTATGGAATGGTGAAGGGTGGTAAAGGATGGACACATGTGTATAATGAGCATCCGGAATTATCATCGCTCCCCGAAGCCGAGCAGTCGAGATTAGCCTATGAGTATGCAAAGGCCGAACTTAAAAAAAACCCAATTCCCTTTTTTGCTACAATAGGGAGGGTGTTGTTACATTCAACGCTTCATCTCTTCAGTTTTACGATACCCTTCAATTTTGTGATAAATAAGTATTCTCTTCTGGTGCCCTTTATCATGGTGTTTATCGGATTGTTTGTTATAAAAGAAAACAAAATACGGCAACTTGGCTTGTTTCTCATTGTCTCACTTATCGGCATAGTGCTTTCTTCGCCCTTTCTTGTTGATGGCGGCTATAGAGTGTATGCCGCAACAATGCCGATTAATTGCGCGCTTGTTTCAGTGGGGACAGGTATCCTGCTTGAGCTGATTAAATTTAAAAAAGATAATAAAGGATTTTTGCTCGAACACCACGATAATCATGATGGTTTCCATTTCCACGCAGCTCTTGCTTTGCTACTCATTTTGATTGTCGGTCCATTGTTTGTAAAAGTAATCAGCGACAGAAAACTGCAAAATAAAATCGCAGCCCATTGTGAAGATCGGGTGGTTTTCCGTGCAAAAAATGTCGCATATATCCACATTGTCGGCGACAATACGACACCTTCAACATTGTCGGAAGTGAAAATATCTGCCTATAACAAAAACAATCCCTCTGTTTTCCTGAACAATCACGTATTCAAGGCCGTTAAAAAGGGGGATTATCTGGCCGGGATATTTGATTTATGTACGCAAAAATGGTTCCATATTGTTTTTGATAACGATATAGGAATTTATTCCGACGGCTTTCTTTCGGCCGAATTGGTTCGGTTGGGCGGGAACGGTGTTCATGATTTATATCAGGGGAAAATAGTAACTCATTTTGAATGAAAAGGTGTAACGTGCACATGGACCGAAGAAATGTTCCTTTATCCTATCGGCTGTTTTCTACTATGAATTTTGTGTATAGTCATGCTTTCTTTCTTTACAAACCATTCTATTTTGCCTATAAATACAAATCGGAGAGAAAAAAGATACGCTTTCTTGAGAATATTCTAACACCAGGAATGACAATCCTGGACATCGGCGCCAATATAGGATTTTATTCGGTCCTTTTTTCAAAGCTGATGAATAATACTGGAACCGTCCATGCCTTTGAGCCCGATCCGGCTAATTTTGTCCGTCTGACGAAAGTAACAGCAGGCATACCATGTATACAGCGACATCAGGCGGCTGTTGCCGAAAAATCGGGAACAATCAAATTATATCATTCAGAAAAAATGAATGTAGACCATCGGGTCTACGACAGTGGTGATCATCGCAGGGTTTCTGAGGTATCCGCAGTTTGTATTGATGACTATTTTAAAGAAAATGTACAGAAGGTTGATATTGTTAAGCTGGATATTCAAGGGGCCGATTTTGCCGCCCTGAAGGGAATGCAGAATACAATTAATCGTTCTGACGGGGTAATTATCATTAGTGAACTCTGGCCCTATGGATTGCGGAAGGCGGGGACTTCTGTGGATGAATATATCTCCTTCCTGGCAAGCTTGAATATACGAATTCATATGTTTGATGATATATCACTTGATGAGTGCAGAAATAACAGTGATAATGAATATTTTTATACTGATTTTTATGGCAGTAAGGAATCCTGATGAATAAGCAACTGCTTTCTGAGAATAAGAAGCGCGTAAGCCGGTCTATCAATACAATTGCAGAAAAACGCGACCGGTATATTGAAAAAAACAGGTATTACCATAACGATTTAAGGAAATTTTTCAGGTTTAATGTTCCGGCGAAGAGTTCGGTATTGGAAATTGGATGCGGAACCGGGGATTTGCTGAAAAGCCTTAATCCGCATCGGGGTGTCGGGATTGATATTTCCGAAAAAATGATAGAAATTGCTAAAAAGAAATATTCCGAACTCTCATTCCATGTCATGGATGGGGAAAATATCGAGATTGCCGAAAAGTTCGATTATATAATTTTGTCCGATACCCTGGGGTATTTTGAGGATATACAAAAAGCTTTTCACCAGTTATGGAAAGTAACCACGCCCGATTCACGTATAATCGTTACCTATCATAATTTTCTGTGGCAACCGATTTTGAAGCTTGCAGAATTCCTTCGATTGAAAATGCCCCAGACCAGATTGAACTGGCTCAATGAACTGGATATCGAAAATCTGTTGCATGTTGAGGGTTTTGAAATTATAAAACAGGGAAAACGTTTTCTGGTACCGAAATCAATTCCTCTCCTTGGCGGCTTTATAAATAAGTATATCGCCCCCCTTCCTTTCTTTAATCAATTGTGCTTAACCGGCTATGTTGTTGCACGGCAGGCACGAAAGCCAGAGAATGAGCATGAATATTCGGTGAGTGTGATAATTCCGGCACGCAATGAAAAAGGCAATATCGAAAATGCTGTCAAGCGAATTCCTGTAATGGGAAGACATACAGAAATCGTTTTTATTGAAGGAAACTCAAAAGACAGCACTCTTGATGAAATCAGGCGGGTTGCAGAGAAATACCAGGGTTCCCATGATGTTAAATACGCAGTGCAAAAGGGAAAGGGCAAGGGTGATGCGGTGCGGCTGGGGTTCTCTCTGGCCCGGGGAGATATTCTGATGATTCTCGATGCCGATCTTACTGTTCGGCCGGAAGACCTGCCCAAATTTTATGCCGCCGTCGCAAGTAACCAGGGCGAGTTTATTAACGGCTCCCGACTGGTCTATCCCATGGAAAAACAGGCGATGCAGACCTTGAATATGTTCGGCAACAAATTTTTTTCGATCATGTTTTCATGGATTTTAGGTCAGCGAATCAAAGATACGTTATGTGGAACTAAAGTTATATCCCGTAAAAACTGGCAGCGAATCGAGGCGAACAGAAGCTATTTTGGCGAGTTCGATCCCTTTGGTGATTTCGATATGATCTTCGGCGCCGCTAAACTGAATCTGAAAATTGTTGAGGTACCGGTCCGGTATCAGGCCAGAACATACGGCAGCACCAATATTTCGCGGTTCAGACACGGCTTACTGCTCTTTGAGATGATGGCCTTCGCTATGAATAAAATTAAATTCGCATAGGAGCAATTGTTTCCATTCTAAAGAAGAATATCCATTGAATGATTACAAGCGAAAAAACCCAAAGACATAGAGCAATATGGCAAAAAAAAAGAATTTTGCAACTTGTTTACACAAGGTGGTATCAAAAAATACTCGAAGACTTGTCGAGGTTTGATACTCCCACACTTGAAATCGGCGCAGGAATCGGCAACTTCAAGAGTTTTCATCGGCGAATCATCGCGTCCGATATTCAATTCTGCAGCTGGCTTAATCTGTGTCAAGATGCACATCGGTTGCCTTTTAAAAAAAATACAATTTCAAATATCGTGATGATAGATGTTTTGCACCACTTGTCCGATCCGCTCATGTTTTTTCAGGAAGCATCAAGGATATTAAGAAAGCATGGTAAAATAATTTTAATTGAACCATATCCATCGCTTTTGTCTTTGTTTGTTTACAGAAAATTTCATCCAGAACCCTTTCTTATGGATAAGGATTATTTCTTGGCTTCTGATGATGGGGGAAAAAATCCCTGGGAATCAAACCAGGCAATTGCATATTTGTTGTTTTTCAAATTCAGGAAGAAGTTTTTGTCTCGATTTGGCGATGATTTCAAATTGGTGAAGGTTAACAGGATGTGCAGTATTCTTTATCCTGCTTCCGGTGGGTTTGAAGGTCGATCTTTCATTCCTGATTTCCTAATTCCTCTATTTATGGCTGCAGAGGCGATTTTTGCACCGCTTCGATATTTTACTGCATTCAGAGCATATATAGCTATTCGGAAGAAGTAGCAATCGAATCAGAAACGGGACTTTCGGATGGTGGCTCTTGCGGTATTTTTGATCTGATTGTTTTCAGCTTATTTTTGAAATGTTTATTCTCAGGCATTATTTGTGCTGCCCGAGAATATTTTTCTACAGCCATATGATAAGCGCCGCCTAGCTCATATAGTAAGCCGATTTCAAATAATAAATACGCATCTTGGGGGTAAGCTCCAAGGACGGTCAAATAATCCGACAATGCAGAATCGATTTTGCCCATTTTATGATAAGCTTTTCCTCGTTTGAGATATGTCGATATATTCTTTTTATTAACATGCAGGCTTTTGGTAAAATAACAAACAGCTTCTTTATATGACCCGTTACGTAAATAGAGTAATCCTATATTATTCAAGGCTTCCCAGTATTCGGGATTTGATTCAAGAGCTTTTTGATAAGCACGTATTGCCCGTTTGACTTTTCCGATTCGTGCGTAGCACATACCAAGATTATAGTAGGCCTCTTCATATTCCGGATCAAGTTCCAGCACTTTGAAAAACTGCAACAGTGCTTTTTGTGGCTCATTAAGTTTAAGATAGACAACCCCCAGATTGTTGTAGGAATTTGCCGAAGGTTGGATGGTGATTGAATGCTTATAATGATGGATAGCCTTTTCAAATTGGCCGTTATCTGCGAAGGCATAGGCCAGATTATAATGGGCCAAATAATTTTGTTCGGTTGCATTTACAGCATGCTGAAATAGTGAAATACTGTCCCGCCAGTAGGTTATTTGCTTTTGGGTTATTCCTGCTAAAAATACCAAAACGATTGTGGCGGGAATTAATATAATGAATTTAGTCCTTTGTACTATGTACCCCATGCTCCATGAAAGGAGTATGTATAAGCCAATGAAAGGAAAATAAGCGTATCGGTCTGCCATTGGTTGTTCCCCTACCTGCACGAAGCCGATTACCGGCAAAAGGGTACCAAGATACCAGAATAACCCGATAAACATCCATGGAGCTTTAGTTATAAATTTAATTGCCAAAAAGATAAGGATACTTAACACTATAAAAGAAAGGAAGATAATTAGCGGGTTCGGCATCCCTGGATGCGGATAAATAACAGAGAGATTTGTCGGCCAGATCAATTTAGAGATATAGGCACAGTACGAAGTTATTGCATTTGCAAGGCGGACTAAAAGAGGGATGCTTTCCAAGGGAGCCATTGCTCCGGCCTGCTTTTGAGTCACAATTGTAATAATGCTTACTGCAATCGAGGCCACAAAATAGGGGGCTTTTTCAGCAATAATTATCAGTGCGGAACGTTTAAGCCCGGAGGCAGTCTGTAAATGTAATTTCCCAGGACCATGAAAAGGAATACGTTTCAGGGGCCAGTAGTCCAGCAAAAATAAAAGGAATGGAAGTGTCACTAACATGGCCTTCGACATGAGCGCAAGCAAAAAACAGAGCAGCGAAAACAAATATTTATTAATGTTTGGATGACGTCCGTAGGCAAAATAGGCTCTAAGAGATAAAAATCCGAAAAAGGTGCTAAGAAGTTCTTTCCGTTCCGCTGCCCAGGCAACCGACTGGACATTTATCGGGTGGAGGGCAAAGAGCAGGGCAACAAAGAGGCTTCGCCAGGGGCATCGACTACCGTACAAGAGCAGGAAATAGAGGAGGATACTGTTTGCGATATGTATCAGAAGGTTCGTAAAATGGTGTCCATTAGGGTTGAGACCGTAAATGTGGCAATCGAGCATATGTGATATCCATGTCATGGGATGCCAATTTGCCGCATGAGAAGAAAAAAACGCCCATTGAATATTTGGAAAGGTAAGGCCGGTGTTCACATGCTCATTTTCTACGATGTAATCATAATCATCGTACCTTTGTAGAAAACCGTTTTTATGAAGAGGCCAGTAGGTTATCCCAACTGCAATGATTAATAAGAGGGGGACTAAGGAGCTAATATGCTTTTTAAAAAGGGGGATCAAGTTATGGAAGTTCATTATATTAGAGATCCTTAGATTAGTCTTGTATTTTAATATTATATATTACAGAATTAAATCATACAATTTCTAAAGACAGTGTTACCATTCCCCGGGAAATATCACAACGATCATCTAAAAAACCCTTGAATTTATTCTCCAACTATTTTTATCTCAGCTACTAAGCTACCATGAAGGTGAACAAAATAATTTCGCATAACCCTCAACAAATAATGGGCTTATGTATTGCTATTGTTATTGCTGTTTCATATTGGCCTGTAATTGATGGAGATTTCATTAATTTAGATGATGACGATTACATTTTGGATAATCGGCATGTTAATACCGGCCTTTCAAATAGGAATATAATCTGGGCTTTTACTCATAGTCACGCCGCCAATTGGCACCCTTTAACTTGGATTTCGCACATGACTGATTGTGAGCTCTACGGCCTGAATCCTTCCGGACATCATGTAACCAGTCTTCTTCTTCATATAATTAATGCGCTTATGCTCTTTTTATTGTTTAGGCGCATGTCGTTATCATTACGAAGCAGCTTCATGATTGCAATACTTTTTGCTGTTCATCCTATAAATGTAGAATCGGTGGCATGGATTGCAGAAAGAAAAAATGTCCTTTCAACCTTTTTTATGATAGTAACACTGCTGTTTTATTGGAACTACATTCAAATGCCGCGCCGATCCACCTACATGTATATGGCGTTATTTTTTTCTTTGGGTCTGATGGCGAAGCCGGCGTTGGTAATCCTTCCATTTCTATTTCTTCTTATTGATTTCTGGCCTGCAGGAAGAGTTCAGCTATCAGGTTATTCAAGGCAAAGAAAGGAGCAGAAAAGGCGATATCATATACATCAAATGTTCATAGAAAAAGTACCCCTTTTTATTTTAGCGACCATTTCAAGCATGATTACCTATGTGACTCAGGATGCGGCGGGGGCAACGGCTTCCGGTTATCCTCTATCGGTTCGAGTCGGCAATGCAGTTGTTTCATATTGCAGGTATTTACAAAAAATGGTACTCCCTTTGAATTTGGCCGTACCTTACCCACACCGTGGGATGCCCCAAATACCGCATATAATTATTTCAACCATGCTCATTATGGGCATTACGATCGTTGTGTCGGCAAAGGCAAAAAGAAAAAAATGGCTGGTAACAGGATGGTTTTGGTATCTTGGAACACTTATCCCGGTGATCGGACTGATACAGGTCGGCCCTCAAGCCATGGCCGACAGATATGCATATATTTCATTTATCGGCTTATTTATTATTGTTTCCCTAACAGCAGATAAAATCTTCAAATCATCGCCCAGAATCAAAATGGTTGGATATGCTATGGGTGCAGGGATTGTCATTCTGTTCGCAGTAATGACCAGAAAGCAAGCCTGTTATTGGAAAAACAGCACAACTCTTTTTATTCATACTTTAAAAATAGCACCTGTAAATCCCTTGGCCCATGCAAATCTGGGTGTTGCTTACCTTTCGAATAAACAATATGAAAATGCGAAAAAACATTTAACAATTGCCAATAAAATGGCACCCACTTTACCGGTCCCCCTATATAATCTCGGGATAATTGCAGCAAATGAGGGAAATATAAAAAAGGCGATTCGACTCTTTAGAACGGTTATCCGTGTCGATTCTACCCATACAGAAGCATATCATAGTTTAGGTGAAGCCTTGGAAATGCAGGGCTGTGACTCCTGCGCAATCGATTTGTATAAAAAAGCTCTTGCAATAGATTCTCTTTACTGGCCGGCACATCTTGGTTTGGGAAGGCAATTATTCAAGCAGCACAAGTTGGATAGTTCCTATCGTCGTCTTGCTACAGTTATCTCGCTGAATTATCAAAACTGGGAGGCGCATAACTTTTTGGGGTTTATTCATGCACGGAAGAAAAAATGTAAGAAGGCTGTTTTTCATTTTACTGAAGCAATAAAATATAATGATGGTTTCTGGGAACTCTATAATAACCTTGGATATATTCTTTTGAAATGTGGGAATTATCGTGATGCCCTGAAAACGTTTTCTGTTGCCCTTTCTCTCAACCCCAGAAGCAAGAACGCCTATTTTAACCGAGCAAAAACGTATCGTGCGCTGGGTGAATTTGAAGCCGCAATCACTGATTTAAAAAAAGCCGTTTCCCTTGACCCTGATTTTATTCAGGCGATTGATCTTTTAGAAAAAACAACCAGGGAGCTTGGCTTTCAGGCTGAGGATGACAATGTTAACTAATCTATATTTTTGTTAAGTCTGGAGGTTTGCTATACAAAAGGCATGTTTTACGTATGTGATTAATAATATCCGGAGGCACAAGCGATCAATAATCAGTGTTTTGCTTGCTGTGTTGGTACTGGTTGTTTATTATCCTGTCACGCAATATGGTTTTGTCAACTATGACGATGCTGAATATGTGACGAAAAACGAGCATGTTACTGGTGGTTTGACAATAAACAACATCATTTGGGCTTTTACCAGTAAGTATGAGGGGAATTGGCATCCCTTAACATGGCTTTCACATATGGTCGATTATGAGTTTTTCGGGGATAATGCCAGCGGTCATCATGGAATAAGCATCATTATACACATGTTAAATGCGCTTCTCCTCTTTTTGGTCCTTTTGAGGTTATCACAAACAGTGTGGCGCAGTGCCTTGGTGGCGGCATTGTTTGCCCTGCATCCAATAAATGTGGAATCCGTTGCATGGATAGCTGAAAGGAAAAATGTGCTCAGTACCTTCTTTATGCTGGCCGCAATCTGGAAGTACGCCGATTATGCAAAATACGGAAAACGACAATCGCATATCCTGTCATTTCTCTATTTCTGCTTCGGGCTGATGGCAAAATCCATGCTTGTAACATTTCCTTTTGTACTTCTGCTGCTGGATTATTGGCCCCTCAGGAGAGTGGAAACACCATTCGGTGAAGCAAAGGCATATAATGGAAAATCGCGTCCCTATTCTGGTGGACGATTCAGGAATATCAGACAATTAATATTGGAGAAAACACCTTTTTTTCTGATGGCTTTTATCGCTTCATTTGTAGCCTACATGACACAGGAAGCCGGAAAAGCGATATATGAATATCCATTAGCATACAAAATAGTAAATTCATCAGTTTCGTATTTGCGGTATACCGCGAGTATGATATGGCCACAGAAGCTGGCAATATTTTATCCTTTTCCAGTTGAAATAAATATACCTCTGCTTATGATAGCTTTAGGGTTTATTGGTGCTATGACGTTTTTGGCAGTAAAAAATATAGGAAGATTTCCCTGGCTGGGTGTTGGATGGTTTTGGTATCTTGGAACGTTGGTTCCAGTCATAGGAATCGTGAAAATCGGTGCTCAGGCTCGAGCTGATAGATATGCGTATGTGCCCTTGATTGGACTTTTTATCATCTTTGCATGGACAATGAAAGAGCTATTCAAAAAAAGAAGGCATATAATTACTGTGAAAATATTCATTGCATGTACAATTCTTCTGTTACTTGCACGCTCGACGCGGCAACAAATTCAACACTGGCATAATGGCCTAACGGTTTTCAGTCATGCACTTAAAGTTACGGAGGGGAATTATATCGCCCATACTAATATCGGAGCGATTTTTTTTAGACAAGGATTATATGATACTGCATCATTTCATTTTAATGAAGCATTGAAGATCAAGCCGCATGATGCTATTGCAAATTATAATTTAGGTCTGGTGTTTGCCTATAAAGGCGACTGTTTTCAGTCAATTGACCGCTTTAGAAAAGCAATAGAGTCTGATCCTGAATATGCCAAGGCCTACCATAATATGGGGGTTGCGTTTAAAGACTCGGGGGTCTATTCTGCGGCAGAGGACTGTTTCAAGAATGCAATCACCGTTGAGGCAGATTTCAGGCTTTCGTACATTTCACTCGGCCGCTTATTTTTTCAAACCAACAGGCAGGATTCTTCATTGAAATACTGGAAGAGGGCTCTTGAATTACAATCCGATGATTGGGAGGCACACCATTACTGTGCGAATATCTATCTGAAAAAGACTCAAATGAAAAAAGCGCTTCATCATGCAGCCTTGGCCGCATATTTTAACCCGGAAAGGTGGGAATTGCTCAATAATCTTGGCACTCTTTTAATGAATGTCGGCAAATATCGGGAAGCCACGGTCCTTTTTTCACGCGCAATCGCGCTGTCGCCCCAATCCGCAAAACCCTATGTAAACAGGGGAAATTCCTTTGTCCGTCTCGGTATGCCTGATTCGGCATTGTCGGATTATGATGCAGCATTGAGGATAAATGAGAATATTCCGGAAGTGCACCAATATATCGAGAAAATTAAAAGGCGGAAATAAATCACACATGCAGTCTGTCCGCAGTGTATTTGGCAATATTATGGGGATAACATATAAAAAACCCCTGCACATTTTCTTGTACAGGGGCAGGGATTTAAAAGACAATTCAAAGAGAAACTGGTAACTATCGCCAGTTCGTTACATATTTCGTTAAATCAGTTGTGCCGGTTTTACTGTTGTTTTCATCGATTTGAGCATAATCTGTTCCAGCAGTGGCATCACCGAAAGTGACAGCAACATCTGCGCGAGCATCAAAGCTTCCCACTCCGGCACTGGGGATAGAATATGAAAACCAGTTGCTCTGGCCGGTTGGATTATCAACACCGATATCAGTCCAGGCATCGGAATAAGATCCGGTTTCTGCTTCGTATGAAAGCTCGGCAGTATAAATCTGCGTCAAAATCGTAGGATATTCGGAAGCCTTCGCTTTATGTGATGCCATGGTAAACCGCGGTATAGCTACCGCCGCCAGAATACCGACAATGACAATAACGACCATCAATTCAACCAGGGTAAAACCCTTTTGTGTTAATTTTTTCATGATTACTTCTTCCCTCTAAAAGAGTTAAATAAATACGCTGTTCTGTCCCTCTAATGTTATTTAAGGGTTAAAACTTACTGAACTTTTCTAAAAAGCCACTCCTTTCCCGGGCTTATAACCCTCTTAGGTGGATAGAACTGCTA